>CAYYEC010000042.1:0-13648 GCA_964470745.1 uncultured Eubacteriales bacterium
TTGTAGTATCTTATGATGTACCTTTATATATTTCCTGCTTTTTCATATTTCCGGCATAATCTCTTGTGTATTTCTTTAAGTAATGTCCATGGTTTACTAAAACACCCTGAGCATCAGGTTCTGTATATCTACCTTCTTCACTCTTAACAGCTCCCGAATAATCATATGTATAGGTATACTTTACATATCCTGTTTCCTGGCTGTTAGTGTATTCTTTTTTTTCTGTCCTGTTTCCGTTATTGTCATAATTATATTTAGTATGACTTTTACTTGATTCATCGATTTTCCTGTATTCATTGCTAATTCTGTTCATACTATTGTAAGTATATTCAATCAGGGATGATATTTCATCTTTTGAATCAACTACTTTTCCGGCAGTCAGGGTAAGTAAATTTCCGGCAGTATCATATGTATATTTTTTATATGTATAATTATTACTTCCTTTTTTATATGTTTTCTGCAGCTCGAGCCTTCCAAGTTCATTGTATATATTTTCTGTAATTTTACCATTAGGCTCTTCAACTTTTAATACATTATTTAAGCTGTTATAGGTATAAATAGTCTCATTAAGACCGGCATCCGTTTTTTTAATAAGTCTGCCAAAATTATCATATTTATATTTTGTACTATTGCCTTTAGGGTCTGTTTCTTCTACTTTATTACCTGTATAATCATACTTGTACAAAGTACCATCATAATTCATTTTGTCAGGTGTTGACTCATGCTTTATGAGCCTGTTTAGTATATCATAGTAGAATTTACTTTTATAGCCTTCTTCGTCAGTCATTTCTACAAGCAGTGGAGTTTGTTCATCATAGCCAACGGTATATTGAAGACTGATACTTTCTTTTCTTGAAATATCGTTTTCGTAATATTCCTTTTTTATAAGTCTTCCCGCACTGTCGTATTCAAACCTTATGCTGTGACCGTTTGCATCTTTTTCTTTTATTTTGTTTCCTCTAAAGTCATATTCATAACTTTTAAGCAGGTTCCATTTGTTATTTTCATAAACGCTGCCTTTAGTCTTATTTCCGAGGATATCATATTCATAGAGAAATTTATTGTTTTGCGGGTCTGTATATTCAATTTGTTTATCTTGATAAGCATACTCTTTATATTCATATTGTTTTGTAGTATTATCCGGGTTTATTACTTTATTTAATCTGCCTAATATATCATATTCATAATTTGTCCTGTTTCCATTTTCATCTATTTTTGCTTTTGCATTTCCTGTGTTAAAGTCGTAGACTGTCTTGTTTTCAATAGATGTATTACCTTTTATAGATTCCTGCTTTGTCAGATAAGCACCTTTATGGTCAACTCCATCAGCGTCTACTCCATATTCATATTTTATCACATATGTATTGTCAATTGAATGAACAGTTTTTTGGGTCATGTTGCCGTAGTTGTCATATTGATAGTCTGTAACAATCCATTTATCTACTCCATCAGAATTTATCTTTTTTTCTTTTACTATATTTCCTTTTTCATCAACTGTATATATAATCTGGCATTTAGTATCTTTGTCCTGATTCCATGTTTTTGATGTGGGTACATGATATTTAGGTTTGTCATATGGAGGCGTGGGAGTATCATAGACATATCTTACAGTATGTTCCAAATCAATCGGATAACCATTTTCATCTCTTGAAGCCTGTGGGTCGGTATAATTCGTAAGATTACCATATTCATCATATACATAATTCTCTATTTTTCTAACAGGCTCTCCTGTAACTACACCATTTACTACATTATATATCAATACCTCTTTTTTCTTTGGCAGTTTCATTTCGTCATGCTCGGTTAAAGTTACTTCTTTATAGTTGCTTCCTGATTCTTCAATATCTACAAGCTCATGAAGGCCATCATATGTATATTTTACTATTGTACCTGATATATCCTTTTTTTCTGTATAATATCTATACGTGTTTTTCAAACCATCATTATTAAGATCATTATATCCTGAATATCCAAACCCATCAGCTTCATTTGTATAGGAATAGTTTACCTTATCCTTTACATCATAAATATATTTTTCAAGGAACTTTTCTTTAGATGAGTCAAACCCGGTTTTAGAAAGCTCTTGTTTTTCAAATATCTTTCTATACTGCATACTTCCATCATCGGAAAGTCCTCTTGTACAGCTATCATATGTATACCTTTTTATTCTATTGGTCTTGCAATAATCAATTTGAACAAGATTTTCATATCTATTATAGACAGAATACTTTGTGCCATTTGTATATGTAAATCCAAGATCAGGCTGTTCATACCAATAATGATATTTGGGTTTACCATCCACATCAAAAACTCTTTGAATGCGAGTCCTGATTACATGTTTTGAATTGCTTACCAATACAGCTGATTTATCATAAACTATTTTTTTATTATCAGGCAGATTAATTATTACCTGAAACTTTTCTTTTAAGTCTCCTGAATCGGTAGAATTGGGATTCTGGGAATACTTAAAGCTTTCCTCTTTACTATATTCTGCATTATCAATTTGTCCAACCTTAAAAGTATAGTCTTCTTTATACTCAATTGTTACTTCTCTGCCTACTGAATCTATTATTTTTGAGATAAGAGTCTTGCTTTTATTTACTCCATCAATTGAATAATTAATTGTAGTATATTCAAACTTTATTGTATTTCCATACCTGTCTACTATTCCTATAGCTCTTCCATCTTCTGTGAAGTAGGTTTTTTTACCATCTTTTCTCGATAAAACATATTTTGATTTTCCATTTTCCTGTCCATTACTAAATTCCTGTGATTCTGTCACTACAACATCCAATACAGTTTGACCTTCTGGTACATATGAAAATATATCATGTATATATGTAGATTTTAGTCTATATACATCTCCACTTTCAGTATGTAAGAATTTATAACTGCTTCCATCATTGTTTTTCTTTATCTCAATTGCCGGAAAAGAAAATCTCATGCCTATACCAAGGTCATATCTTTCTTCATAAAATGAAGTCGTGCTGGTATCTGATTGGACATAATCAACCAATGCACCTCTAACATATTTTACTTTCATCTCGCCAACATTTGATATACCACTTTTGTATATTCTTTTTATTTCCAGGTCCAGTCCGTTTCTGCCTTCAAGCACATAATCAGTCTGAGCTATTGTCAAATCCCCACTCTGTGGGCTAATGGATTCTTCAGTTGTATTATTTCTCAGGTATACAGGTGAAAGCATTGAATTATATTGTTCTATTGGACCTACCAAATTATTCATAAATTCTTCTTCTGTTTCCGCATATATTAATTGAAATGGATTAAATATAATAAATATTGTTAATACAATAAGAGCTTTAATAACATTTCTCACAGTCTTATCCCCCTTGTAGTTTCCAACTAAATATTGGTCTATATAATTTAGTCAATTTTATGATTTAATTAGCTATTAATAATACTTTTTCTGAAAGTATTCTTCATATATTTGCTCTGTAGTAAAGCCATTTAAAACCTTATCAATAATCTCTTCACCACTCATTTTCAATTTGAATGCCAATACAAGAGATTCAACTACCTGCTGCTCATCAAGCCCAAGTGCAGTATATTTATCTATTTGTTCTTGTGTTACCGGAACATGAGGTATTTGAGAATTGCTGTTTATTATATTTAATTCTGCATTAATATCTTTCCATATTATTCTGTATATTCTATTACCTATTATTTCTTAAAAAGACTTTTGTGTTTTTTGTTATACTCTATCTGATATCATATATCATCTATAGTAAGATTGCGAGTTTCCATAAGACTTTCTAAATAACCAAAATCAAATGACTTTGGTATAAATTCAGGATTATATATTCTATAATTTGAAAATATTTTACTCCAGGTCATTCCTGATTCTTTTTCTTTCACTAATATTTCCATATACTCCATCTTCCCATAATCATCATATAAGAACTCATAAGTTGTAAGTATATCCGGAAGAGCATGTCCTTCCGTTAATAATCTTTCCATTTCACTTTTGAATTTACTATGTACATCAAGTTCTATTAAAAGATTTTTGTAATTATTTATATTTCTTTCATAATTCACTGAATCATATTGTTTTATTATATTTTGAATTTGCTCCGATACTTCAATATTTGTTCCTGTTTCCTGTACAGCTTCACTTTGATTATCAACCATTGAATATACTATAAATCCTGTTTGCAGCATTATTGCAATTATTATTGTTACTACTATTATTTTTGTTAGCTTATTCTTCATTATTTTTTCTCCTCTCATTATCTATCATGAAAAATACTATCTATCTAATGGATCAATTACTTTTATTTCGTTCATTATTTCATCAGCTGGATTTTTTGGCTTTATGTCAGATATATCAGGCTTGGACATATCAGGCAGTGGACTTTCTTTTTCGTTTATTACCGGCTTTAATGAATTTGTTCCTGTTAAACTTTCATCTTCATCTTCTAAATTTTCATTATTCAGTTTATCAAGCATTTTTTCTTCAATTTTTTGTATGGTTATTATATTTATAGATGCCATGGACATTTTTTTATCTTCTTTTTGCTTTAAATATTCTTCCTTATCAGCAATATACATTTCAAAATTCAGGTTCAGTTGAATTGAAGTGATGTATTCGTCAAGTACATTTTCAAAGCTGCCAAAATCTGATCTTAGTTTTAACAGAAGGTATACTGCCGTATCTATATCTATTTTAGCCAATATTTCTTCATAATCGCCAATATCATCAGCATCATTATTTATACTGTCGACATCAACTTGAGGAGACTCAATTTTTATACTTGAATCTTCTGTTATTTCTTTTAACTGGAATATTATTCTTTCTACTATAAGTTTTGCTTCTTTTATATCTTCCTCAGCAAAACCTTCATTTTGAAGTTTTTGTACCATATCACCAACTAACCCGCTTCGGGTAAGAAGATTATCCCTCCTTAAATTATCATCAGTATTCTGTCCTTTTCCTTTTAATTTTTCAAGTATGTCATTCCAGGATATGCCTTCTTTTCTCAGCTTAAGTATTTCTTCAATTTTCACCCCGGTCATATTGGAAATATCTGATGCTGTCTGATTTTCTGCCTCAATATTTGCTTTTTCTATCTTTACATCCTGAAATTTGATAGTATCCTGTGCAATCACAATTATAGGCAGCAATAATGCTAAAACCATTAAGATTGCAAGGTATCTTCCATATTTCTTAATAAAATTTTTCATACATCCTCCTCCAAAAATCAATAATTTACCTACTCAACAACAAAATCTATATAAGTTTCACTATCTGTCTTTGACTTAAATACCAAATCTGTTATCTCCCCTGACCATGCTGTACCTGGTACTATACTTTCGTTTACTGTAAACACAATACTTCCTTCCGAATACACTACGCTCAGATTTGTCCCTTCTATTTTACCCTCACCAGCTATATCCCTCTCAGGTGTAAATCCATACAAATCAACTACTTCAAGTTCATTTGGATTGTACGTCACTTTAAACTTCAGCTCTGTAAAGTCCTGTACTCCTGATGCCATCAGGGATAAATCAAACTCCTGTCCTTTTTTACTCTGCAGGGTATATGTTGGGTTTGTTGTGCTTTTTATTATTGCATCACTCCAGGCTGTTACCCCTGTTATATTCTTTGCCCTTACTCTATAGGTATGGCTTGTCCCTGCTTCCAGTGGTGAATGTAGATAGTATGCTGCTGACTGGTTTTCCACTACATTTCCATCTACCTCTATGTCATATTGTGCTCCATCTGCCTTTGTCCACCTTAACTCAATTGAATTGTTTGTTGCGAATGTTTCTATTTCATCCGGTGCATCCGGTGGGTCAGGTAATGTTGACAGGGCCAGTACTGCACACCATCTATCATCATATTTATCATCTTTAATCCTTATTTTGTATATATGATATATTTCAGGCTCAAGATTTGTATGATTGTATATTGTGTTTTTCCCATTATCTATTAATTCTCCATCAACCTCTACATAATACTCTGCTTCATATTCTGCTGCATCCCATGATATTGTTATGCTGTTATTTGTTACTATGGCTGCTACATTGCTTAATGCTATTTCTTTATTACTTGAATCCCCTCCACTGCTTCCGCCATCATCTCCACCATAGCTTATTTCCGGCATTGTATACATTGTTATTGGCTTACTCCATAGACCGTCTCCGCTTATGTTTTTTGCCCTTACTCTATAGGTGTGTCGTGTATCTGCTGTCAAGCCATTATGTATGTATGAGGTATCTGTTGTATTTACTATGGTTTTGCTGTCAATTTCTACATCATAGCTCTCTGCATCCTGGACATTGTACCATGTCAGTGTTATTGCCTCTTCTTCCGATGTTGACATTATATTTGATGGCATTACAGGTATTTCCGGATGCGTTGTTACGCTTAACGGCACACTCCAGTTACTTGTTCCACCGCTGTTTTGTGCTCTTACTCTGTATGTATATCCTGTTAATGGTGTTAATCCTTCATGGAGGAATGTTGTATTTTCTCCATTGTCAATTATTTGTTTATTGGAGCTTACTACCTCTACTATGTATTTTGCCGCTCCTTGTGATTTCTCCCATGTGAGGGTTACTGAATTTTTTGTTTTTTCTGCTCTAAGGTTTTGAGGTATTGGTGGAGGGTCTGGTAATGTTTTTACTGTTATTTCATTACTCCAGTTACTTTCTCCTCCTACATTTTTTGCCCTTATGGCATATTTGTATTCTGTATTTGGGCTAAGTCCTGTATGTGTGAATTCATTGGTTGTAACTGTATATGTATTTGTGTTGTTTACTTTTATTTCATAGCTTGTTGCTCTAGCATCCATATCCCATGTTAACTTTATAGATGTTTTTTGTGTTGATGTATTTATGTTTGTTAGTACTGTTGGAGGGTATGGCAAGGTTGAAGTAGTAAATATGCTGCTCCATTTTCCTGTACCTCCTGCGTTTTTCACTCTTACTCTGTATGAATGTTGAGTTTCAGGGGTAAGTAAACTGTCTGTATATTTTGTTGATGTTCCGTTATTTTTCACTGCTCCGTTTACCTCAATATCATATCCTGCTGCACCTGTTACAGCTGTCCAGTTGGCTGTTATTGAGGTCTGGGCTGGTGTAAGGGTTATATTACCTGGTGGATCAATAACTGTTATACAATTTTTTATAGAACTAAATGAAGTTTCAATGTTTTCAAGATTCTTTGACTTAGCTTTAAATTGATAGCTTGTATTCTGCTTTAAGCCCTTTACTGTAATTTTTTTGTAACTAGGAAGTATCCATTTTGGTTCTGTTTTAAGATTACCAGTTGAATCAACATAATTTGAACCACACATAATCTGATACATTGTAGTTGAAGGATTATTATCTTTTAGCTCAATATCTATGGAAGTAGACATTATGTTAGTTAATTCTATAGTTGGCATCTGTGCTTTAGTATATATGATTTTATCTTTACTTGAAATATGACCTACCCCATCTCTAACGTTAAAAGTAGCAATATAGTTGGTGTTGGGAATAAGATTTCTAAACGTATGCGAACTATCATCCCCCCAAGAGCTTTCAATATTATCAAGAATAAATTTATAAGGCTGATTATGTAAGCCTGATATACTATCTGTTGCAGTTCCTGAAACAAATATTTCTGTATCTGATGAACCAAAATTCGAACTTTGAATTAATGGTATTGATTTATCTACTTTGAAGTTAACTATATCCTGTACCGTATCTGTTCCATCATTAACAACAAATTTAAATGTATGGTCACCTTCTGTTAAAGTACTAATATTAATAGCATTAAAGCTTACATTTTGAGCTGTTTTTGTATTTGAAAGAGTCATAGTTTGTCTTGCACTAGATTCTGAATCTATAAATAGCGAAAAAGTTAAATTATCACTATCAGGATCAGTTACCGTTACAGTAGGAATAAATGCATTATCAAAATCACTTAATATCTGATTCTCTGTAGGTGATAGAATGTTAATAACAGGTATAGCCTGAATTTGATTAAATATTTCATCTAGATTTGTACTAAAACCACTATTTAAACTAAGATATTGACCTCCTGTATATTCAGCAATTCCCTTAAATTGAGTCTCAATACTAGAAACACCAACCGCAGTTAAGATAATATCATTATCCGTTAAAGACGTTTTTATAGTACTTTCTGAGTAGCTATTTTTGCTATATATTTTTTCGTCACCTATTAATACAAAATATTTTGCTGCATTATAACTATATGTGTAATTATTTATTGCTTCATAAATTGCATCTAAACCATTTTCAGTACCTCCACTTACAACTATTTTAGATAAATAATTTTTAAAAGTTGTAACATCGCTTGTCATCGCATATCTTTTAGTATCAGTTTCATATGTTATTAATCCTAATTTATATGTAATATTTTTTTCTTTTAATTGGTCTGTAAAATTTCCAATTTGGTCTTTTACATCAGTTATATCTTCTCCCATACTTCCTGATGTGTCTATTATAAATACAACATTAATTTCACTTTTAGCATTTACCAAAATAGGTTGACTCATTATGAACGCAACTATTAATAAATTAATTATTATTTTTTTTATCCTCATCTTATACTCTCCTAACAACTATATTTCTTCTTGCTACACCTTTCTTTTTAAGTGCAACTACATCAATTATTAGTTTTATATTAATTGGATATTATTCAACTGTAATCCACTCATTATCAATAAATTTTTGTTTTCCTGTCCCGTCTACATTAATTTTATAAAATTTACTGCTAGAGTTATAATCTGCGACATAATAAATCCATTCACCTACTACTCCCCACCAATAACACTTATCTTCTGTTATACATTCAAATCCTGTTCCATCTAATTTCATTCTATATATAGGAGCATCATAAGAGGCAGAATTAACTTTGAAGTACATATAATCATCCTGAATTATTAGACTTCTAATTGGCTTTTGGTCTTCATCAGCCTTAAATAATGTTTTCTTTTTATTCCCATTTTTATCAATATTATATATGCCTTGTAAGTTTAAAAAGTAAACTTCATTCTTATATTCCAAAATAGTATCTGCATATGTACCAATCTTTTTTAAGTTATCTCCGTCAAGGTCTAATCTAAATAAAGCTGACTCGTTTTCAATTTTTGTACTCCCATCTCCATAATGAACTTCTTTTTTTTCATTACTATAACCATGTAAATAAATAAATTCATCCCCTACAGAGAAAGATTGACTTATACGTATATCAGTTAGCTTTGTTTTCTCAGAACCATCTAACTTAATCTTATAAAGCCTCCCCCTTACAGCATTACCTTCTTGTTCACTATCTGACTTATTTGAATAATATATCCAACCATCCTTTATGTACATAAAATTGGCAATTTCATCATCACAGACCTTTTCAAGTTCACTTCCATCTAATTTTATTTTATATATTTTTCCTGCATAATTATCGTTTAAAAAGTAAATATATTCACCTATTACATTAATACATGAAGCTCCTCCATTATAAATTTGTGTTAATTCTGAACCATCAGCTTTCATTTTATACAAAAATCTTCCAGGTCCATAATTTGCAAAATAAACCCAATCATCCTGCATAGATACCCATCCTAAAACATGAATATTCCCCTGGGAATTCCCTTCAGTATTTGGTTTTTTCACAATTATTTTATTGGAAATAACTTCATTTTCTAAGGCTACCTCTCTGGAAAAAACATTGTTTTCTATTAATTTTTCTGCCAGAGAGTTTTCTTTATCTTTTAATTTTGTCTTTAATGCATTGTATGATATCCCTACAACATCATCTCTTAAAAAAATTCCCTTTGATTGGATGTATGATACTTCAGCTTCATTCAATAAAGATATTTCTTCAGCTTTTGTAAAAGGTTCATTCCATTTAAAATCCCCATCTTTATCACTATAACCTAACGCCCTTAAAACAAATGTTACGTATTGAAATGCAGACATTTTATCATTTGAACCAAATTTATCTTTACTGATTCCATTTGTTAAGCCATTTTTATACATATACCCAACATATGAGCTTGCCCATTTTGGAACATCAATAAATGGATGAGAATAATTTTTCTCTTTTGCATAATTTTCTTTACCTAATAATCTAACCAACATTACTGCTCCTTGAACTCGATTTGTTTCTTTTTCAAGTTCAAATCCTTTATCTGTTCCCATAAACAGACCTAGTTCTTTTAATACATTTGCTTTATCTAAATTTTTAGCATCACTACTAACTGCACTTGAATAATTAACACCAAATAAGCTTATAAACATAATCAATAAAATACTAAATATAATTAATTTTTTCATTTCTTTTACCCCTCTTCAATAAAAATAATGTCTACTTAAAACTGTATTAAGCTATTCAACAATAAAATCTATATAAGTCTCACTATCTGTCTTTGACTTAAATACCAAATCTGTTATCTCCCCTGACCATGCTGTACCTGGTACTATACTTTCGTTTACTGTAAACACAATACTTCCTTCCGAATACACTACGCTCAGATTTGTCCCTTCTATTTTACCCTCACCAGCTATATCCCTCTCAGGTGTAAATCCATACAAATCAACTACTTCAAGTTCATTTGGATTGTACGTCACTTTAAACTTCAGCTCTGTAAAGTCCTGTACTCCTGATGCCATCAGGGATAAATCAAACTCCTGTCCTTTTTTACTCTGCAGGGTATATGTTGGGTTTGTTGTGCTTTTTATTATTGCATCACTCCAGGCTGTTACCCCTGTTATATTCTTTGCCCTTACTCTATAGGTATGGCTTGTCCCTGCTTCCAGTGGTGAATGTAGATAGTATGCTGCTGACTGGTTTTCCACTACATTTCCATCTACCTCTATGTCATATTGTGCTCCATCTGCCTTTGTCCACCTTAACTCAATTGAATTGTTTGTTGCGAATGTTTCTATTTCATCCGGTGCATCCGGTGGGTCAGGTAATGTTGACAGGGCCAGTACTGCACACCATCTATCATCATATTTATCATCTTTAATCCTTATTTTGTATATATGATATATTTCAGGCTCAAGATTTGTATGATTGTATATTGTGTTTTTCCCATTATCTATTAATTCTCCATCAACCTCTACATAATACTCTGCTTCATATTCTGCTGCATCCCATGATATTGTTATGCTGTTATTTGTTACTATGGCTGCTACATTGCTTAATGCTATTTCTTTATTACTTGAATCCCCTCCACTGCTTCCGCCATCATCTCCACCATAGCTTATTTCCGGCATTGTATACATTGTTATTGGCTTACTCCATAGACCGTCTCCGCTTATGTTTTTTGCCCTTACTCTATAGGTGTGTCGTGTATCTGCTGTCAAGCCATTATGTATGTATGAGGTATCTGTTGTATTTACTATGGTTTTGCTGTCAATTTCTACATCATAGCTCTCTGCATCCTGGACATTGTACCATGTCAGTGTTATTGCCTCTTCTTCCGATGTTGACATTATATTTGATGGCATTACAGGTATTTCCGGATGCGTTGTTACGCTTAACGGCACACTCCAGTTACTTGTTCCACCGCTGTTTTGTGCTCTTACTCTGTATGTATATCCTGTTAATGGTGTTAATCCTTCATGGAGGAATGTTGTATTTTCTCCATTGTCAATTATTTGTTTATTGGAGCTTACTACCTCTACTATGTATTTTGCCGCTCCTTGTGATTTCTCCCATGTGAGGGTTACTGAATTTTTTGTTTTTTCTGCTCTAAGGTTTTGAGGTATTGGTGGAGGGTCTGGTAATGTTTTTACTGTTATTTCATTACTCCAGTTACTTTCTCCTCCTACATTTTTTGCCCTTATGGCATATTTGTATTCTGTATTTGGGCTAAGTCCTGTATGTGTGAATTCATTGGTTGTAACTGTATATGTATTTGTGTTGTTTACTTTTATTTCATAGCTTGTTGCTCTAGCATCCATATCCCATGTTAACTTTATAGATGTTTTTTGTGTTGATGTATTTATGTTTGTTAGTACTGTTGGAGGGTATGGCAAGGTTGAAGTAGTAAATATGCTGCTCCATTTTCCTGTACCTCCTGCGTTTTTCACTCTTACTCTGTATGAATGTTGAGTTTCAGGTGTAAGTGTGCTGTCTGTGTATGTTGTTGATGTTCCGTTGTTTTTTACTACTCCGTTTGCTTCTATGTCATAGCCTGATGCACTTGTTACAGCAGTCCAGTTGGCTGTTATTGTAGTCTGGGCTGGTGTAAGGGTTATGCTATTTGGTGGGTTTGCATGGGTTGTTCCACTTACTGCCGCACTTTCAGTAGTTTCTATGTTTTCATTGTTTTTTGCTTTTGCTTTGAAGGAATATACCGTGTTTGGGGATAATCCTTTTACTGTTATCTTTTTGTTTGTCAGGGTTATCCAACTTGGAGTTGTTGTTATG
Organism: uncultured Eubacteriales bacterium; assembly: GCA_964470745.1. Lineage (GTDB taxonomy): Bacteria > Bacillota > Clostridia > DSM-8532 > CAYYEC01 > CAYYEC01. Next base: position 12,410 of record CAYYEC010000042.1, read on the forward strand.
TATCCGTTTGAATTTATATATTTTCCTCCTGTTGTTATCTGGTATTGGGTTGCTGCAGGGTTGTAGTCTGTTGTTGTTAGTTCTATGGTTGATTCGTTTATTGTTTTCACTGTTACAGAAGGTGTTTGTGCTTTTGTGTATATATTTTCTTCTCTTACAGATATGTTTTCAACTATGTCCCTTGCCTCAAATTTTGTTGTGTATTGGCTGTTAGGCGTCAGTCCTGTTTTTGTATAGGTTGTAGCTATAGTCCAATTTGTTGTCGTTGTACCTACTGTGTATCTATATGGGGATGAATTTAAGCCTGAAAATCCATCTGTTGCTAAACCTTCAATAGCTATACTATCTGCTGTAGATGTTTTGGTAATTGTAGCTAATACTGGAGGTGTATTGTCTACAATAAAGTTATTTGTTTCTATCCAGTCAGAATTACCATCTTCCGTTGCTGCTCTAACCCTGAATTTAGCACTTGTTGTATTTATATTTGTGGGTATAGAGTAATTATATGAAGTTGCAGTTGTTGTTACAGAAGATGACCATGTAGACCCATTATAGAATTGTAATTCATATGAATGTGTATCTCCTGTACCCCAATCTGAAGGCGATATCCAGATTATTGGTTTTATACCACCTTTGGTTGTAGATGGGGTTGTTATTGAATTTGGAATTGCTGGTACTCTATGTAATGTATATACATATAAACGTGGGTACTTTTCATCGTCTGAATTTTTCCGTGTAATTGCGGTTATGCAGTAAACTCCAACTCCACCAGTAGTAAGTTTAAAATTATATGCATCGTAGCCAAAATCAACAGTTTCTAATTCTGTAGTAGTAGTAGTCAATGTTGAAATATTGATATCAATTATTGAAATCTTAAGTTTATCTTTATCCACACTTGTTATAGTGAAAAGTCCACCTGAAAGTCCTGGAGCTATTAATGTATTTTTAGCTAACGAACCTATACTTTTCCAAGTATTAGTATTTTTAATATATACAAATCCCTCCTCATTATGAGTGTCATGTAAGTAAATATTCCCATCTGATAGCAGTACAGCATTTATTCGCATAATCTTGTTTCTATTAAACCGCACTGAAGTAGGTAAATCTGCTATTTTGGTCCATTCACCGTTTTCATATATGTATGATGAATATTCAGTATATGTTTCATTTTCATACGTAGAGTACCCTAATGTTATAAAACCACTCTCTCCATAAGGTAGTATTAGCACTGGTAGATGC
>CAYYEC010000043.1:0-9985 GCA_964470745.1 uncultured Eubacteriales bacterium
CCCTATATATTGTACAAAAAAAGGTGCTGAAATTATTAAAAAGCATTTTCATCAAGATTGGAATTTTAATATTGTTAAAACAGGAGATACTATAAATATTGGAGAATATGATCTGCTTTTTGTTGAAATGCAAATGCTTCACTGGCCAGATAGTATGTTAACATATGTAAAGGGCGCAAATGTTGCTTTTAGTAATGATGCTTTTGGACAGCATTATTCTCCGGCAGGTTTGTTTAATGATGAAGTTGATGAATGTGAGCTTTATCAAGAAGCTATAAAATATTTTGCTAATATATTAGCTCCATTCACACCACTTATCAAAAAAAAGGTGGAACAAATAAATTCTTTGAATTTTTCTATAGATTTAATTGCTCCCAGCCATGGGGTGATCTGGAGAAGGAACCCATTGCAAATACTAGAGAAATATTACGAATGGTCCCAAGAATATGAAGAGGGCTATGTTACAATAGTTTATGATACAATGTATAATGCGACTAAAAAAATGGCTGAGAATATTGCAGAGGGAATTGAAAATAAGAACTTTAAGTGTAAGCTTATAAATTCTTCAGTATCAGATCAAAGTGATATGATTACTGATTTGTTTAGATCAAAGGGTATAATTGTTGGAAGCTGCACAGTAAATAATGGGTATCTTCGTTCAATTTCTGGAGTAGTAGATGAAATTAAGGGTCATAAATTTAGAGGTAAGATAGGAGCTAGTTTTGGCAGCTTTGGATGGAGTGGAGAAGCTCCAAAGATGATATCTGAGGAGCTTGAAAAAGGTGGTATTAGGATTGTTAACGATCCGATCAGTTTAAAATACACACCAACAGAAGAAGAATTACAGGCATGTGTTGAATTCGGAGAAAAATTTGCTGAAAATATGTAAGGGATGGAAGCAAGGGGACGGTTCTTATGCTTCCTCTATAAAATGGAGGTATTATGAATAAAACAATATGTGTATATAGTTCATCAAGTAATACAGTAGATAAAGTGTATTTTGATGCAGCTTTTGAACTTGGAAAAGAAATTGCACTAAGAGGTGATTACTTCTTATTTGGTGGTGGAATGACTGGATTGATGGGAGCCACTGCACAAGGAGTTCATAAAAATAAAGGCAGAGTAATAGGTATAATACCTAAGGCTCTAAATGTTAAAGGGATAGTTTATGAAAATTGTGATGAATTAATTGAAACAAAAGGAATGAGAGAAAGGAAAGGTCTCATGGATTCTAAATCGGATGCTTTTATTGCTCTACCAGGTGGATATGGAACTTTTGAGGAACTTCTTGAAATAATTACTTTAAAGCAATTAAGATATCATGATAAGCCAATTGTTATTTTAAATATTAATTCATATTATGAGAAACTTCAAGAATTATTTGAGGTATGTATTAATCAAAATTTTGCAAAAGAGGATTGTAGGAACTTATATTATGTAACTAATAATATTCGAGAAGGATTGGAATATATTGATCAATATATTCCAACTGTCTTTAGTGATAAGTGGCTAACAGATGTTGTAGAGTAAATAAATTGAGGGACTTTAAATTTACTATATAGTAAATTTAAAGTCCCTCAATTTATTTCTAGAGTTAGGCATGTATAAGAAAAAGAAACATTTTAACAAGTTGCTGTTTTATACATTGAAATATATTATTTAACTGATATAATAGATATAATAATTATATATGAATCGCAAAAATGGTTTTACAAAGATAAATTATATTTTTGCGATATTAAATTAAAGTAATTGAAGCGCGATGTAAAATCTTTATCGCGTTCAATATTAGTCAGGGGAAGAGATGCAAATGAGTTACAAAAGCTTTGATGAAATTAATGAAAAAATAAAAAGTGGAAGAGCAGTTGTAGTTACAGCAGATGAGGTTATTGATATTGTTGCAGAAAAAGGTGTTAAGCAGGCAGCAAATGAAGTAGATGTTGTTACAACTGGTACTTTTGGTCCTATGTGTTCCAGTGGTATGTTTATGAATTTTGGACATTCAAATCCACCTATAAGAATGGGCAAAGTATGGCTTAATGATGTCCAGGCATACGCGGGAATTGCAGCAGTAGATGCTTATATTGGAGCTACTGAAGTATCAGATTCTTTAGGTATGGAATATGGCGGAGCTCACGTCATTCAAGAACTAATTGAAGGTAAAGATATAAAGCTTTACGCAGAGAGCTATGGTACTGATTGTTATCCAAGAAAAGAAATAACAACTTATATAAATAAGAATAATATTAATCAGGCATATATGTTTAATCCTAGAAATGCTTATCAGAACTATCCCGCAGCTACCAATTCAACTAATAAAACTATTTATACATATATGGGAACGCTACTACCCAATTTTGGAAATATTACATATAGTACATCTGGACAGCTTAGCCCTTTGTTAAACGATCCGGAATATAGAACAATTGGAATAGGAACAAGAGTGTTTTTATGTGGTACACAGGGATATGTAGCATGGCAGGGTACTCAACATAATCCGGAACAGAAAAGGGAAGAAAATGGTGTCCCTATAAATCTAGCTGGAACATTAGCACTTGTTGGAGATATTAAAGATATGGACCCCTCATTTGTCAAAGCAGCTATATATGAGAAATATGGAGTATCACTTTTTGTAGGAGTAGGTATACCTATACCAATACTTGATGAGGATATGCTAATAAAAACAGCAGCTAAGGATAGTGAAATATTTACTCAAATAGTAGATAAAAGTGGTAAAACTGATTTAAGTAAAAAGGTTTCTTATGCTGAATTAAGAAGTGGTTGTGTAGAATTAAATGGTAAAAAGGTTTCTACAGCTCCTTTATCAAGCTTAAAGAAAGCAAGAGAAATTGCTCAGCTGTTAAAGAACCAAGTTAAATCCGGTGAGTTTTTATTGACAGAGCCGGTCACATCTTTACCAAAACAAAATAAAATAAATAAATTGGATATTAGGAGGGGAGCAAATGAAGACAATTAAAATATCTTTATACTTTCCACCAAATGAAATAAATCAAATGTTGACATATTGTTTGATAAAGGATTTTGATTTACAAATAAATATTTTGCATGCAGATATTAACCTTAATAAAGAAGGTAAACTGATTGTTGATATAACTGGAACTGAGGGGAATATTGAAGCTGGTCTAAAGTATATTAAGGATAAAGGAATAAAATATAAAATATTTAATAAAAAAATAATTTGGCAGGAAGATTCCTGTGTTCATTGTGGAGCCTGTACAGCTGTATGTCCAACTGGTGCTCTTTATATGGATAAAGGTGACTGGAGCTTAACATTTAATAAAGAAAAATGTGTTGTTTGTGAACTGTGTGTAAAAGCTTGTCCGTTAAAAGTAATTTGTGTTTCTGTGTAATGGAGGGTGTAATGTACCAGGAGCGGTTTTACAGAAGTCAATTTAAAGGAGAAAATTTAGGCTTTTTTAATGCTTGTGTTGAACAAACAGATTTAACTATTGGCGCACCAATTAATTTGTATGATGAAGCCATAGAGTGTATAAAGAAATACAGAAATGTGTTAAAATCGTATATCAAAAAAAGACCTGATTTTTTAACAAGCTTAGTTCCGTTAGAGGCATTTTCTGGAGACCCGGATATAATAGTCAGAATGTGTAAGGCTTCAAGAAAAGCAGGAGTTGGGCCTATGGCATCTGTAGCTGGAGCATTTAGTTATTATGTTGGGCATGAATTACTTAAGTATACTGATGAAGTTATTGTAGAGAATGGTGGAGATATCTTCATTAAAGCAAATAAAATAAGAAAAGCAGGTATTTATGCTGGTAAATCTCCATTAAGTAATAAACTTGGAATTGAAATAATGCCAGAAAAAACGCCAATAGGTATATGTACGTCATCAGGTACAGTTGGACATTCTTTAAGCTTTGGAAAATCAGATGCAGCTGTTATTCTATCAGAGGATGTCTTTCTAGCGGACGCTGTTGCTACCGCTGCAGGAAATCATGTAAAGAATTCTAACGATATAGAAAAGGCCATTGATTTTGCATCAAAGATAGAAAATGTCTGTGGTATTGTGATTATTATGGGAGAAAAAATAGGTGTCTGGGGAGACTTGAAGCTTATTAAATGTTAAATTAATATAAATACACACTTATAAAAAACATATAAAATTATATTAACTGGTGGTATATGAAAATGAAAAGAAAAATATTAAAAGAAGCAAAGAGAATAGTCATAAAAGTTGGAACTTCAACTCTAACATATAATTCGGGAAAGACAAATCTATTCAGGATTGACAAGCTTGCACTTACAATTGCAGATTTAGTTAATCAGGGAAGAGAAATAGTTTTGGTAACTTCAGGTGCTATAGGTGTTGGTGTTGGAAAATTAGGTCTGGATAAAAAACCTAAGACTATAGGGGAGAAACAAGCTGTTGCGGCAGTTGGTCAATGTGAGTTGACGCATATTTATAGTAAGTTTTTTTCTGAATATAGCCATATTGTAGGACAAATTCTTTTAACCAGAGATGTTGTTGAGAATGATGTTCGTAGACAAAATGTTATTAATACCTTTGAAAACCTACTTAAAAGAGGAATAATACCTATAGTTAATGAAAATGACTCTGTATCTGTTGAGGAAATAAATGTTGGAGAAACTTATTCATTTGGAGAAAACGATACTTTATCAGCAATTGTAGCTCAATTAATAGGAGCCGATTTGCTGATTGTACTTTCTGATATCGATGGGTTTTATGACGGAGATCCTAGAACAAATAAAGAAGCAAGGCTGATTTCTATTATTGAAGACATTACACCGGAATTAGAAGATTGTGCTGGCGGAGTTGGTTCCCAAAGGGGAACCGGCGGCATGATTACAAAGATATCTGCTGCAAAAATTGCTGTTGCGGCGGGTGTAAATATGGTTATTGCAAATGGTGATGACCCTAAGATTATAACTGATATAGTTAAATGTAAAGATATAGGTTCATTGTTTGTAGCAAAAGTATAAGGAACTAAAGCTTTCTATAATCACCGGGTGTCTTACCGGTGATTTTTTTGAATACTTCATAAAAGAATTTAATATCTTTAAATCCAGTTTGAAACGCAATATCAATAACCTTCATATCAGTGCTTCTAAGAAGACTACATGCTTCATCTATTCTCAATTTTTGCACATAATCTGAAAAATTAATACCGGTGATTTCTTTAAAAAGCTTACTGAAATAATTTTTACTTATAAAAGACTTCATTGCTAAGTCTTCAAGTTTTATATCTGAGTTAAAATTTGACTTAAGGTATTCAACAGCCTTATCAACCAGCTCTTTATTTTGTATTGAATATTTTTTACTACTATCATTATCTAAATGTCTGAAAATCTTTACTATAAGCTCAATTAAGTAGGCTCTTATAATATCACAATATCCTTTTTTTGTTAATTTGTATTCTGTATGCATTTTACTGAATAAATCACCAATTTCATGAAAATCTGTTCCATGAAGTCTTAAATCAGGACTTGGATGGAAATTTTCAGGGAAAATCGATTTAAATAAAAATGAAGATGTTATATCCTGAAAGTGTATGCTGCTAAATAAGGATGAGTCTAAAAATTCAGGCATAAAAACACAATTATATACTATAGGTACTTTGATATTATTTGATTTTGAGAAAAAGCCATGGGGAACATCATAATTTATAATAAATAAGTCGCCTTTAGATATTTCATATTTATTTTCTCCGCATAAATGAATTCCTTCACCGGAAACTACATAAGATATTTCAATAAAGTCATGTTTGTGCATAATTCCACAATATTCTTTTAATTCATCGGATTTATTGATATAAACCAATTCATTTTCTTTAAATAATTTAGTTCCTTTTAAAACTGGATAAGATTCTTTATTCATACAAGACTCCTTTTTAACATAAACCTTCAGGAATAATACTTTAGTGTTTTCCCTAAAATAATAATAACATATACCAATGAACTTATAAAGAGATTGGCTTATGATAAATATAAGTGTATAAGAGAAATGGAGGAGTGACATGTTAAAATTATTAGCTTTTGATTATGGAGCAAGCAGTGGAAGAGCTATATTGGGCAAATATAATGGAAAAAAACTGGAGCTAAATGAAGTTCACAGGTTTCCAAGTGATCCTGTCATGTTAAATGGAAGCTTCCATTGGGATATCCTAAGGCTGTTTCATGAAATGAAACAGGGAATTTTGAAGTGTGCTAAAAATGGTGATAGGGACATTGCCAGTATTGGTACTGATACTTGGGGTGTGGACTTTGGATTGTTGGGACCGTCTGGAGAGTTACTTGGGAATCCATTTCATTATAGAGATGCCAGAACAGATGGTATGATTGAAGAAGCTTGTAAATTAGTATCTAAGAATGATATATATAATCAAACCGGTATACAGTTCCAAAAATTTAATACGTTATACCAGCTTCTTTCCATGAGACTTGGTAATTCACCTATTCTTGAAAAGGCTTCTACGATGTTATTCATACCTGATTTACTAAATTATTTTTTAACTGGTGAAAAGACAAGTGAATTCACTATAGCAAGTACTTCTCAAATGTATAGTCCCCACAAAGAAGATTGGGCAAGGGGATTATTGGATAAATTGGGCATACCACAGAATATTCTTACAGACATTGTACATCCCGGAGCTTTCGTAGGAAAGTTAAGCAATTCAATATCCGATGAGCTTAATATTGGTAATATTCCCGTAATTGCTGTTGCAGAACATGATACAGGAAGTGCTGTTGCATCTGTGCCGGTGGTTGAAGGCAAATACGCATATTTAAGCAGCGGAACATGGTCATTACTTGGGGTTGAGTCATCATTTCCCGTCATAAACGATACAACCTACAGTTTGAATTATACAAATGAAGGTGGGATTAATAACACTTACAGATTACTTAAAAATATTATGGGCTTATGGATTTATCAGGAATGCAAAAGAAGCTGGGATAAAGCCGGAGAGGTTATTGGTTTTGATGATTTGGAAAAAATGGCGGAAGATTGTACACCTTTCCAATCGCTTATAGACCCTGATAATGAAATTTTTTATAGTCCTGGAAATATGCCTGATAAGGTAATTGAATTCTGTCTTAAGACCGGGCAAAAAGCACCTGACAGTAAAGGCGCAATTGTAAGGTGTATTATGGAAAGTCTTGCATTAAAATATCGAATGGCTATTGAAGGACTTGAACAAATAGTTGGCTATGAACTACCTGTTCTACATATTGTAGGTGGAGGATGTAAGAATAAGATATTATGTCAGTTTACAGCAAACAGCATCAATAGACCTGTTGTTGCCGGACCAATTGAAGCAACATCAATAGGAAATCTTGTATCACAGTTAATTGGTCTTGGAGAAGTAAAGGATTTAAAAGAAGCAAGAATGCTGGTGAAAAATTCATTCCCAACAGAATATCATATGCCAAAGGATAAAGAATTATGGGATGAAGCATATGGAAGATTTGTGAAAATAGTTGAGAATTAAGATTAAGTTAGAAAATGTGTCATGGGGACTGGACATCTGACAGGTACATTTTTAGCATGTCTGAGGACCTGTCCTAATGACACGTTTTCGGAAGCTTGTCACTACAACTACAGCACCAAACAACTGAAAGGAGTTAGTTTTATGAGTAAAAATTTTGGTTCAAAGGTTTGGTTCGTTCCTGATGGGTATTTTCCTACAATTAGTAATGGGTACTTCCCGAGTCATGAAGCGATTTGTGTACTAAATACAGGAGACCGGGATGCAAACATTAAGGTTACTCTTTATTTTGAAGATATGGAGAAGATGGAAGGCTTTGAAGCTGTATGTAAAGCTGAAAGAACATATCATATCAGAATGGATAAATTAAAAGATAAGGATGGAAAAAGTGTTCCACAAGGAGTTGCCTATGCCATGATGATTGAAAGCGATGTTGATGTAGTGATTCAATATAGCAGAATGGATACAACTCAAGCAGAGATGGCATTAATGACTACGATGGCATATCCGATGGGATAGTATTTCAAGGCTAAGAATAAGGTTAAGAATAAAAGAAGATAAATAAATAAAAATATCCGTATAAATCAGTGCCATTCAGTGTTCTCAGTGGTTAAATGATTTTAAAACTGTGGTCTGTAACGCATGTTGTTTAGGATTTGCAGACCACAAACAGAGGAAGTGGATTTGTAATACTTTAAATAGAAAAGTAAAAAAGAAGTGTTACAAACCACCAGAACCACGGAGTACACGGTTAAAAAATACACTGAACACAGGAAAGAGTAACAAATAGCTAACAGCTTAATACAAGGAGGATTTTATAATGTATAAATTTAATGCTGATAAGGTAAACAGTGCATATGAACAGGCTAAAGAGGTATATGCAGGATTTGGAGTTAATACTGATGATGTGCTAAAAAAGATGAACGATATTAAGGTTTCACTTCACTGCTGGCAGGGTGATGATGTTACCGGATTTGAGGTTGATGTAAACGGACTTTCAGGTGGAGGGATAATGGCTACAGGAAATTATCCGGGAAAAGCAAGAAGTGGTGATGAGCTTAGGCAGGACTTAGATAAGGCAATGAATTTAATTCCCGGAAAGCATAGATTAAACCTTCATGCTATATATGCGGAAACTGACGGACAATTTGTTGAAAGAGATGAAATTACTGTTGAACACTTTAGAAAATGGATTAATTGGGCCAAGGAAAAAGGTGTAGGACTTGATTTCAATCCATCATTTTTCTCACACAAAATGGCTGATTCAGGCTATACACTCGCCAGTAAGGATGAAGAAGTACGTTCATTCTGGATCAGACATGGTAAACAGTGCCGTGAAATTGCAGCTCAAATGGGTAAGGAGCTTGGAACTCCATGCGTTATGAATGTATGGATTCCGGATGGTTCAAAAGATATTCCGGCAGATAGAAAAGGATACCGTGAAATATTAAAGAAATCTTTAGATGAGCTGTTTGAAAAGAAATATGACAGAAATCATCTCATAGATACTGTTGAGTGTAAGCTCTTTGGTATAGGTTCAGAAAGCTTTGTTGTTGGCTCCCATGAATTCTATATGGGATATGCCATGAAAAATAATGTATCACTTTGTCTTGATGCAGGTCACTTCCATCCAACAGAAACTATATCGGATAAAATTTCTTCTGTACTGACATTTTCAGAGGATGTTTTATTACATGTTAGCAGAGGGGTTCGTTGGGATAGTGACCATGTAGTTATTTTAAATGATGACTTACTTGCTATTGCGCAGGAAATAAAAAGATCTGATGCCTTTAATAAGGTTTATTTTGGACTGGACTTTTTTGATGCAAGTATAAATAGAATAACAGCCTGGGTTACAGGAACAAGAGCAGCCCTTAAGGCCCAAATAATAGCTCTTTTAGAACCAACAGAATTATTGGTTGATGCTGAAAATAAGGGTAAACTGGGAAACAGGCTTGCTTTAATGGAAGAATTTAAGACATTGCCATATAGCGCAATCTGGAACAAGTATTGTCTGGATAAGGGTGTACCTGTTGGTGCTGAATGGCTAAATGAAGTTGAAGAATATGAAAAAAATGTGCTGGTGAAAAGGGGATAAAAATGTACAAAAAAGATCTAAAAGAATTCGAATATATATCAAAAGCAGTAGGTGAATTACCTGATATGGTTCAGGGTGGAGGCGGAAATACTTCTGTAAAATTTAATAATGAATTAATGGGAGTTAAAGCATCTGGTTTTAAGCTAAAGGATATCAATCCTGCAAACGGATATGTTGTAGTTAATTATAAAAATATTAAAGAGTATTATGAAAATGTCAATTTAAATGCGGACAAAGATTTTGAAAAGGAAAGTGTAGAAGTAGCGAAAAATAATGTGGTTGAAATGGAAGGGCTAAAGATTTTAAGACCATCAGTTGAAGCAGGTTTTCATTCAATTCTGAAAAAATTTGTTATTCATACCCATCCGGTTTATGCAAATATTTTATGCTGTTCAGAGAACGG
>CAYYEC010000043.1:9995-11878 GCA_964470745.1 uncultured Eubacteriales bacterium
AACTCGGAGATATGCGAGTTCTATTTCAAAATAAAAGGAAAAAAATTAGGCAAAGTATACGAGTACTATCCAAAACAACTGGGTCAAATTCCTGTGATGTGGATTCCACTGGAGCAACAAAAAATATTTGGTGAAAAAGAATATAAATGTGTTTGGGTTCCGTATATAAATCCTGGATTTCAATTAACTTTGGATATGAAGAGTAAAATCGACGAATGCATAAAAGAAACGGGAATTTTCCCTAAAGTTATTTTCATGGAAAACCATGGATTGGTTGTTACAGCGGATGATAGCAAGGAATGTGTTGATTTGCATACGGAGATCAATGAACGCATAAAAGAATACTTTAATATTACTGAAAAATATCCGGAAATCATATTGGAAAAGGTTGATGAAGATAAGTATATTAGTTAGACTCAATATATATCAAATTTCTTCAAAGGTAAAAAAATTGACTTGGAGTATTTTAATAATCTTGCTCTTTACCCAGATCAACTTGTATATTTAAACTGCAATTTAGGTTTTGGGGAGGGAGAAAATAAGCTTTTTGTAAACACACAAAATGGTGAGCTTATATATAGTACAAATTATAATGAAGCACTTACAATTGAGGAAACTTTATTAGGATATTTATATGTTGTTAATACAATATTTGAAAAAGAGTTACCTATCAAAACAATGAGTGCAGAAGGAAAGAGCTTTATTGATAATTGGGAAAGTGAAAAATATAGGAAGAGCTTGCTTAAAGATAAAAAGTAACCAGAATAAATATATTGATTTAACTTTCAGTTTAAATAGTACAAGGAATTAAAACTAATGCGAACCCACTATTTTAATAATTATAGTGGGTTCGCTAATTATCATAGTTTAAATGCTTCTTCAATCTCGTCAATCTTAGAGTTATCAATGGTAATAATAGGTCCTAAACTCTTAGATGCAATTACTGCTTTTGCACTATATTCTGCTACTTCAAGCTTGTCAAAGGCATTTAAAAGACTATTTCCTGTAACAATAATACAATCATTTTCAATAAGAATTATAGGTGTATTTTTGGAAAATGATTCTGCAACCATTTCCTGCTGCATAAAACTTGAACCAAAAGGAAATTTTTGAATATTTCTCAACATTATATAGCTTTCAGGGATGGTTCTAGAATCAAAATTCTCTTCAGTCACAGCAAAAGCCATTATATTTGGAGGGTGAGCAATAATCACAGAATTTATATGGGGATGCTTATCATAAATAAATTTGTGAAGCATAACAGAACGACTGGGTACTTTATTAGATTCCTTTTTACCATTTTTAATAACCACTATATCCTCTTCACTTATATATTTTCTATCCACCATATATGGAGTAATAATAAAAGAATCGTCATCTATTCGAGATGAAAATGTTCCTTGAGTGCTGGTGAATAATTTTTGGTTATAGGCGCGACGGATAAGTTGACACATTTCCCTTCTTGCATCCTTCTCTAAACTGCTAAAACTATCCGGATTAAATTCTTCTAAAAGAGGATTTTGTTTATTTTTTGATATATCAATATGCTTTTTAGTAAGTGAATTGGGATTACCTATCCTATGGGCCTTTATTTCCAGCCTTGCACTAAAGTCAAGGGTTTCAAATGCCATAAAAGCCTTAAATAGATTTTCAGCAGCAACAACAATACCGTGGTTTTCAAGAATAACTGTATTAAAGCCTTTTTCAAATTCTTTAGCAATTTTTTCGCCTAAGTCTTTGCTGCCTGGAACACCGTATTCGGCCATACCTACTTCACCACAGGTAAAGTGAATGTTTGGAATAAGGTGTGTATTTGGGATTTTTCTAACTATACTAAAACTAACAAGTGCAGGTGGATGAGCATGAAGTACTGCTTTGACATC
>CAYYEC010000043.1:11888-13210 GCA_964470745.1 uncultured Eubacteriales bacterium
ATACAAGCTTATGAAAAGGAAGCTCAACAGAAGGTTTATGATTTCCTATTATGGTACCATCCGGCTTAATTTGCATAATGTCGTTTCGCGTTAGAGAACCTTTATCTACTCCTCCGGGGGAAATCCATATATCTCCATTATCGTCTAGGATAGATAAATTTCCACCTGAAGTTGTTGTCATTCCAAAACCATAAATTCTTTCCATGATCATAACAATTTGATCAGCGGGATGAAGTAATTCAAAATTCATATCTATTTCACTCCAAACATTTTTTATATAGTTTTATTTAGTATAATTCTTTAAGCTAGTAGTATCAAGGTTTTTATATTGTTTTAAATAATCAAGTAGCATTGAAGCAATAATTTTGATTCCTCCATATGTATTAGATTCAATATTTAAAGGCATTAGCGGGTCATGAAGAGAAAGTCGAAGCAGAAACCACCCAGCTCCGTTGTTTTTATCAAAAGAAACCCGTATACCTTCATAATTATCAGCTGCAGAGATCCATCCTTCTTGATTAGCAGCATATATCTTCAAATTATTAATGATTTTGTTTCCGTAACTTTTAAAATCTTCAGTATTTATATTCATCCTGAATTCTTGTGTTTCAAGTGGATCTTTAAGATCACTCAATAACATATCTATAGATTTACCTTCAGATTTAAGCTTTGCAATTTTGATGAGTATCTTTGCAATCATAAATGCTCCATCGTCAAGAAAATAATTTTCTTTAAGTGCACCATGACCGGAGGTTTCAATAGCAAGATAACTTTTCTTTCCTTCATCGTTCAAACGTATTGCCTCATTAATAACGTTCTTATAGCCTCTTTTAAATCGATGGTGTATGCCTCCAAGTTTTTTTTCAATAAAGACTTTTAGTTCACTGGAGGTAATTGAATCTGTTACAATTACAGATTCCGGGTGTTCTTCCAATATGATTGCAGACATTAAAGCAATGATACTGTTTCTGTTTATTTCTTTACCGTTTTTATCAACGGCTCCGGCTCTATCTACGTCTGTATCAAATATTATGCCAAAATCAGATTGAGTAGCTAACACTGCATTTTTTATTGATTCCATAGCTTCTTTGTCTTCCGGGTTTGGGATGTGATTTGGAAAAGAGCCATCAGGTTCAAGAAATTGACTGCCTGAAATATCTACGCCTAAAGGTATTAATACCTTGTCAGCAAAAAAGCCGCCTGAACCATTTCCCGCATCTACAATTATTTTAAGTCCTTTTAATGGCTGTAAATAATTATCTTTGCTATTAGTGCCTTTCCTGATTTTATCCACAAGATTTTCTGCGTATACGGAAATGAAA
>CAYYEC010000043.1:13220-13536 GCA_964470745.1 uncultured Eubacteriales bacterium
TCTGTAATTGTACCTTCTTTTTCTGAAGACTCAAAATTTTCAGATTCTGCAAATTCAAGAATTTTAGCTATGTCTTGTTTTTCAAGACCACCTTCATTAGTAAAGAATTTCAATCCATTTCTATTAAAAGGAAGATGGCTTGCAGTAAGCATGACTGATCCATCGTACTCATAACCGGGGATGACTGTAGACATAAACATTGCAGGTGTTGAAGAAAGATTACAATTAAATACACTACAGCCTGATATCATTAGTCCTTTTATAACAGATTCTCTGAGAATTGGCGCTGATAGTCTTGAATCATATCAGCCTGATA
>CAYYEC010000044.1:0-7231 GCA_964470745.1 uncultured Eubacteriales bacterium
GGGTCACCACTGGCTCCCTTATATCTAAATGAAACATTTTCAAATAATACACTTCCAGCTTTAATTTTCTTATCTGAAGCATTATGTGGATCAACAATATCACTTTCAGTATCCAAAACTTCATTTATTCTATCTGCTGAAGCCTTTGCTCTTGATAGCATCATCAAAACCATAGCAACCATCATTAAAGAAAATAGTATTAATGTCATATAATTTATAAAAGCCATTATCTGACCAACCTGCATATTACCTTTATCTACTTGAATACCACCAAACCAAATTACTGCAATTACACTCATATTCATAATAAGCATCATAACAGGCTGCATTATAATCATAAGTCTGGTTGCCTTTACAGTAAATTTTGCTAATTCATTATTTGCATCACTAAATCTTATTTTCTCCAAATCTTCCCTAACAAAAGCTTTTACTACCCTTACTCCAGTCAGGTTTTCTCTCACAACAGAATTTACTTTATCTAATTTTTTCTGAACTGTAGAGAAAATAGGGAAGCCTTTTCTAATAATTAATGAAAGTGAACTTACCAGTACAGGAATTGCTACAGCAAAGATTAGTGCAAGGTGAGTATTTATTCTTATTGCCATTACCAATCCTCCAAGACAAAGCAAGGGAGCTCTTACCATCACCCTTAATGACATAAGAACAACATTTTGAACTTGAACTATATCATTTGTCAGTCTTGTTATTAGAGAAGATGTTTTAAACTTATCCAAATTTACGAAGGAAAACTCCTGAACCTTTTGAAAAACTTTTGATCTTAAATCGGTACCAAAATTTATACTGGCAAAGCTAGCTGCAGCTACACACCCCATACCACCCAAAAATCCTATTAAAGCTATAGCTATCATTGTAAGTCCGGTTTTAAATATTAAACCCATGTCTCCCTGTAAAACACCATTATCAACAATCCTGGCCATTAATGTTGGCTGCATCAAATCACAGATAACTTCAATAAACATCATTAGAGGCGCAATTAATACAGCTTTCCAATAAGGCTTCAAATATTTTAATAGTTTTGCCATTATACACGTCCTTCCATAATTTTCAGCAAATTAATATTGCTTCTACTATTTTTAACTTTATTTATTGTTTTCGAAATATACTTATGCAATTTATCATTAAAAACTTCCTCTGTTGTTTCTTTATTTTCAATCATGACAAGTCCCTTTTCCCAGCTTGCTGTCAAAGATGGATTTAATAGCTCCTTTGCGGTATAGCGTACCAGTTCAACAATTGCCTCTCCTCTTAGCGTAGGCGTTACAATTTGTGTTTTTTTATGAATACTTATATAATTAATGTCCTTTAACTTTTTTATAATTCCGGATCTGGTTGCAGAAGTACCAATACCACAAGTTTTTATCTGTTCTCTTAATTCTTCATTTTCAATAAATTTACCGGCTTTTTCCATGGTTATAATCAATGCACCATCCGTATACCTTGAAGGAGGCTTAGTCTCCTTCTCTTCCAAATCAAAACCACTAACGCTGCTCTTTTCCTTTTTTATAAGATTGTGAATAGGTGAATCACTCTCTTCCTCATTATCTTTTGATGAAGTAACCTCATATAATTCTTTCCAACCGGCTTCTTTTAATGTCCTTGCATTTGATATAAATTTTTCACTGTTAATTTCTGTTTCAACTTTAACTGTATTATATTCTGCCGGAGGGTAAAAAACAGCTAAAAACCTTTTTACAATAAGATTATAGACATTCCTGATATCCATATCCAGTCTGGACAATTCAGTTGTTTCGTATGTTGGGATAATTGCATAGTGATCTGTTACTTTACTATTATCCACATATCTTTTAGTAGTCTTATTTACTTTCAGTTCGCCAAATTCCTTTATTTTCTGAATATAATCATTAAAAGCTGAATTTTTAAATAGCCCATTTAATACTTTTGGTAATTCATCTAAAACATCAGTTGAAATAACCCTGCAATCAGTTCTCGGATATGAAATCATCTTTCTTTCATATAATGTTTGAGCAATTTCAAGAGTCTTATCAACAGGTATTTTGAATTTCTTATTTGCTTCTGATTGTAATTCTGCAAGATTAAATAATAATGGCGGATTTTCTTTTTTCACTTTAATCTCAACCTTCTTTACAATTGCTTCGTGCCCTTTCAGCTTTTCAATAATCTCCAATGCTTCTTCCTTACCTATATATTTATCATCCTCATCCAAATCATCAGATACTTTTTTAGAACTTAATCTTTTAGGCTGCCATTTCCCCTTATACTCAATTTTACTGTCTACTGATACAAAATTTGCTAAAACTCCATAATGAGCCTTTGGAACAAAATTTCTAATTTCCAATTCCCTATCAACAACAAGACCAAGCACACATGTCATTACTCTTCCAATAGCAATAACAGAAGGTTTCCCTTCCTTCAACACATTTGAAAGATTTCTTCCATATTGGCAAGTATAAATCCTGCTAAAATTCATACCAAAGAGCCAATCTTCCTTTGCGCGACTATAGGCAGCTTTTGAAAGGGAGTCGTATTCACTGATGTCCTTTGCTTCTTCTATTCCTTTTTTTACAGCTTCTTCTGTGTGTGCGGAAATCCATACACGCCTGGCAGGCTTATTGCTTTTTGACTGGTTGTAAACCAATCTAAAAATATATTCACCTTCACGTCCACTATCAGTACATGCATAAATCATATTAACATCATCTCTGCACATAAGATTTCTGATGACTTCAAATTGCTTCTCTATTCCTTTATCACTAATAACAATATATTTGTATTCTTCCGGAATAATAGGTAGATAATCAACCTTCCACTGCTTATAAATTGGATCATATGCATCAGGATAAGCCATTGTAACAAGATGACCAAAGCACCAGGATACTATTGTATTTTCAGATTCTATAAAGCCCTTTGACCTGTCATTTTTGGTAATTTTCAGTCCAAGTACTTCTGCAAAACTCGCTGCTACTGACGGTTTTTCTGTAATGAATAAATCTTTAGCCAAAAAAATCTCCCTCTAAAATTTTATTTTATATATTAAATGCACAAATGATTCTACATTAATTTAATATTGATATTTATGCAATTAATGAGTTTTATAGGTGTAGATTTCACGTAAGCTAAATTTAAATATAGAATCATTTACGCGAAATCTATAATGTACTTTGTAAGTAATTTTATAATAAATATATCATAATCTTTTGATAAAGGCTATATTTAAGAAGTTCTAAAACCTCTAAAAAAATAGTTTTAATAAAGACATCCATTGAATTCTTGTGATATTTTTGCTATTATTTAAGCATAATGACGATTTATGTCGATAAATGTATGAGATTTTACTTTTATTGAAAGGTAGATTTTATTTTATGAGTTTAATGCTTAATAATAAAAAAATAATTGTTTTAATTTTCATAGTAATGTTTCTTTTAGTCTCCACTTTCTCAACATATTCTTCTGCTTTTCAACAGAGTAATAAAAAGTCTGATGCACCAATAAAACTAACTGATACATGGAAATATTTTTGGGGAGATACAGTTAATAATAATACTTCATTTAACGAATTTGATTTCCCTGGGAAGCCATATAATCCAAATAGAGATAAATATATGTGGGCAAAGGTTACTCTCCCATATAAAAATTATAGGGGTCCCACTCTCTTATTAAGGACTCCTCATCAATTTCTAGAAGTTTATATTGATGGCAACCTTATTTATAATTATGGAAAATTTGATCCAACACATCCCATAAAATCTCCCGGTGCTGTTTGGCAATTTATCTCACTGCCAGATGACTTCCAAGGTAAAGTTTTAACCCTAAAAATTTACTCACCTTTCGTAAAATTTTCAGGTTATATAGGCAATGCTTATCTTGGAGAAGAAGGTAACCATGTTCTTACAATAATAAAAACATATATCATCCCATTTATACTTTCCATTCTTTTTATAATTATTGGTCTATTACTTTTATTTATTTCCTTTATTTCTTTTATTTCCAAAAAAGAATATTTAAGCATCTTGCATTTAGGCTCTTTTTCTATAGTATCGGGTATTTGGGTAGGATGTGAAAGCAAAGTTATTCAATTGTTCTTTAATCATCCTTTACTTTTAATGTATATTTCTTTTATTTCTCTCTTTTTAATGCCTGTTCCATTTACATATTTCTTAGTAAATCTTTTTAATATACCTAAAAAAAGATTGATTTTTTATATAAATAATTCTGCAATCTTAGCTTTCCTTCTATTTTTCGTCTTAGATTTTCTTCAAATTAAATCACTGTTGGATACTGCCATTATATATTTTATTATGCTGGTTATTTACATGATAATTTTTATTTTACTAATAGTTACAAACTCAAATAAAAATCTTTCTGAAACTAAAACATTTTTATTTGGATTAGTAATTTTATGTATTTCCGGTGTAATAGATATGTTTGGTTTTTTCTATACCAATAATACTATACTTAATATTCATCGTTTTTTGAATTATGGATTATTTATATTTCTTCTTTCACTTATTTATATAATGATGCAAAGAATTATAAATTTATATGAAAAAGAAAGAGAACAGAAAGTTATACAAACCTTGGCTTACAAAGATATGGTCACTGAATTATATAACAGGACATATTTTGAAGAAAAGCTTGCAGCTATCAACAATAATATCAAAAATTATCAACCTTTTTCTATTTTTACTTTTGATATGAACGGTCTAAAACTGGTTAACGATGTTTTTGGACATAGCGAAGGAGATTCATTACTTAAAGCAGCCGCAAAATTGATTTTCGACACATTTTCAGGAATTGGCTTTGTTTCAAGGGTCGGTGGTGACGAATTTTGTGCTGTATTGCCAAAGACTTCCGAAGAGGAATGTCAGAAAGCAATAGAGAACTTTATTCAGGCTATTGATAATTATAATAACAATATACCAGCACTGCCTATAAGGATAGCTATTGGAAATGCCACATATAATGAAAATATGGATCAGGACGTATACTCAGTTTTTAAAAGAGCTGACGATTTAATGTATAAATATAAGCTTAACCAGAAAGCAAATGCAAAAGTTGGTACCGAACAGTTATTCTTATCAGCCTTAGCTATAAAAGATTTTGTTAAATCCGGACATATAGAAAGAATGCTGGATTTAGCAAAAAAAATGTCCGATTTATTAAAACTTTCACAATTTGAAAAAGAAAGACTTATTCTACTCGTAAAATTTCATGATATTGGAAAACTAAATATACCAGAAAATATAATTTTAAAGAATGAAGTTTTAACTGACAATGAAAACAATTTGATAAAATCCCATAGTACTTATGGATATAATATAGCTTTACGTACAAATGAAATTTCACCAATTGCTGATCTTATTTTATCTCACCATGAACACTGGGACGGAAAGGGATATCCAAATGGAATTAAAGAAAATGAAATTCCGCTGGAATGTAGAATTTTTTCAGTAATTGAGGCTTTCGATGTCATGACCACAGGAAGACCGTATAGGAAGGAAATTTCAACCACTGCAGCATTAGTTGAAATAAAAAGCTTATCTGGCAGACAATTCGACCCTTATGTTGTAGGCCAGTTTATATATTTAATTAAAAACAATCCCAATATGGAATACAATTAATAAAATATCTTTTTAAGCTTTTCAATGTTTATATTGGTAGGTATCCCTTCACTATGCCAATGAGTTTTGCACCCGCAATAATCAAGTAATACACATTGAGCAGGAATACCCATTTCTTGAAGCTTCCAGCCTCCGGCTATGAGATTTAATACACATGCAACTCCAATAACTCCTGTATTGGAATCAAACAGATTATTATTTTTGCTATTGGCTGAAATTGATGATTCATGGGGAACAATATAAACTTCAAATCCACTTTTTTCTCCCAGTTCAACCAGCATATTCACCTGACATTCACGAGAGCACTTTGAACATTTAATAATTTCACCTGTAGATTTTGCCTGACATTTAGATTCCTTTTGAAGTTTCATACAAGCAGGCAATAAAAGAATTTTTTTATTTGTTTTTAGAAATTCAGCCCTGAATACTTTGTTCATAATTTCAGCGCCAACCATATTAAGGTGATATTCTACTCTCCTCCGTCCACAAAATATTACATCTTCACGCCAATACCTTTGAGGTCTTATTTCATTTAAATACCTATCCACATTTTCAGTATAAGCTCCAAGGATCTCTTCACTGCTCCCTTCAAACCAAAAAGCCAGAGTTATAGCTGATGCAATGATGTCTTCAGCTCTACTCGCTGCTAATGTACATAGGTACCCATACCAACCTCCAAGTTTCTTCACCTCATATGTAAACTCTCCTGTCGCTTTCAGCCACTCAATAAGCTTTTTAAAATTAACCAGTTTAGGGTTTATTGAAGCCATATTATCATATAAATCAGGCGAGAGAAAAAGAGTTGACAGCACTCCTTTAAGAAAATCAACTCCGGGTTTAAGCTTTCCACTTAAATTTCGTACCTTTGAAATCTCTATAAGGATATTCTTAGGAATATCTTCAAGCCCCATTGCATCACTGCTATAAACTCTCCATAAAGTTCCGAGAATGAGTAATTCCAGAATGGATTCTTCAGTAGAATATGTTTTATTATAGCTATGGTAACCCTTAATGATAGGATTAAGGAGTTCTTTTGCCTCAGAGATAACTTCATTTGCAAAAGTTTCTACTATTTTATAGTAATTATTTGAATTAATTTCGTTATTTTTAAGTGAATACGTTATAATATACACGGCTTGAAGTCTCCTCTTTAATCTTTATTTAATTATACTAGTAGATATTTATAAAATTACTTTCATCTCTGCAAAATCGCTATCTATGTAAGAAATTAAACTAAAAATCCTGCACAAACTTTAATATGACCTTAGCTCACTTTCCTTTTTTAAATATTCAAATGTAACAGTTTTTGTAGTTCTCATAAATAATTGTTTATATTCAGCTACTGATAAATTATTTTTAATTTTTACGTCTACATAGCCGTTTTCCAGTAATTTCGATACACCTGAGAAACTTGACAAATCTCCAATTTGCTTGTCACCTTTCCAAAAATTAAGAAAATCTTCAATCTACACGATTCCAAAATAGTTGAAAGTAGTATCTCTAATTAATACTTTATCATTTTCTATCCCATATGTAAATTGTATAATCAAAGTGCCCTATTGCCCTATTATTTTGTACTTTACTTCTACAATAAACTATAGTATTATTAC
>CAYYEC010000044.1:7241-13259 GCA_964470745.1 uncultured Eubacteriales bacterium
AATTTAGACATTATTTTATAGGAGGTAACAGTAAAATGCAAATATGCTCAAAATATGAAATTGTAGAGATCAGTAATATTGAGCCTTTTAATGAAACAGTTTACAAAGATTGTTTCTATAGCGCAACATTTCCAATAATTGATCATTTTCTAGGTAGTATAATTCCATTTATTGTAAATAATATTTATTTTTACAATTACGATAATATTCAAAGAATTACCTATAAGTCAAAACAATTTGATGAGTTCGCAGATTTTCAAAATACGCTAAGCAAAATAGGAATAATATTAGTTACGAAATTACAAAGCGAAGACATAATATCAGATTTAATCAATTCTATAAAAGCTAATAAACCTGTAGTTATTTTAATTGATTGTTTTTATGAGTCCATAAGACATGATATATATCAAAAAAGACATGTCCCACATGCAATAACTATTTATGGTTATAATACCAAGGAACAATATTTTAATATTATAGAGGCAAATTACCTTGACAGCATATTAAATGTAAAACGCACTTTGAGTTTTAACGATGTAAAAAATTCGTATAACGGCTTTATCACTAACCTTCACTATAGTAAATTTTTTACATATTTTGAGTATAGTTATACTAATACCATACAAAAAGATAAACAAGATTATATAAATAATTCTATAGTTCAATATAAACAAAATCTATTGGACAACCGAAATTTAATTATTGAAGGTTTAAATGCTATTAGTATATTTACTGAAAATTTTAAAAGTATTTTGGAAATTCGTGACTTATCTTCAATTAATCTTGAAGTATTACTTAAAAATCTTGATATTCTAATTAGAAATAAATTATCTGATAAATATACTTTTGTAAAAATATTTGGAAATAAAAATAATTTAGTTTCCCAACAGGATTCTGTTATTGGCAATTGGAATATTGTCCGTGCCATCCTAAACAAATATAAGTTTTCTTCTATATTTAAACAGGATTCATTTAATGTTTTACTTAAAAAATTGAGTGATATTTATAATATTGAATGTGCTTACTACAAAAAGTTTTTTGATTTTTTAGAAAATGGAGATGAATAAAATAATGTCTATTTATAATCAATTAAACCTACATGGTTATTTTAATTTAAAATATATTAATTTAAATGAGGACGAACATAAAAAAGCAAGCGAAACATTGGATTCTTATGGTTTATTAGGTAGTTTTTTTAACTATACCTCTAAATCCGGTTGGTCAGAAAACATTGAATTTGATGGAATCCCATTTACTCTTCCAAAAATATCCTATAATAAATACGATTCTATTTCTTGTGAAGGTCAAACAATTAACATATTAGAAAATAACTATGCAGCACTTCATATACTTGGTACACGTTTTTGGGGACCTTCTCACAACATCGATAAACTTAGTATTTTCTGCAATAACGGAAATCATTATGAAACAGATATTTTTATCAGGGATTTCTATAGTGGAAACACAAAATTAGATTTAGATAAATATGATTGTTCTATCATTATTAAAGGAAGAGAACCATCATCAAATCAAAACAGGTATATTTATTACACAAAAAGCCACTTACCTGTTCCAGACCAAAAAATTCAAAGAATCCAACTTCCATATAATCCAGAATTGCTGATATTTTCAATTACTTTGGAACAAACTATATAATATTTAGAAACCCTTAACAACTTATCAATAGTTTAAATAATTAAGCACGAATAAGTAAAAAATGTGTTATGGAATGGTCTTGACATGCTTAGGGACATGATATGGAACCGTCCCCATTCCATATACTTAATTATTCAAAAAACAATCTACACAGTATATTCTTCCCTCATTTGTATCGCTGTCAAATTGCTTCAATTCTTTACCGCATAAATGACATCGCACTATTATAGACTCAGTTTCATCTTCATCACTTTCATAATGTGTACAAGCCAATTCACATTCCTCAACTTCGCAATCTGAACAATTATCAGATGGAAATCCAAATTCACACTCATATTCTTCAATTGCACCATTTTCATCAATAATACCCTTTAAATTTTTACAGCTGCTGCATATACATTCTCTCATTTTTCTTTTCTCCTTATATTTCTTATTCAAATATTGCAAAATAATATCCCTAAATGTATTAACTATTATAGCATAAAGATTTTCAACGATAAATCACTAAAAAAATAAAAGTCTTGCACATATAAACTTTATAAATGCAAAGACTTTTAGTCTTATCCAACTGAATTTTTAATAAATTATATTTTAATCATCAATATCTATATCAATTATTGTGAGATTTTTAATCTCAAACTTTCCTTCCATTCCTTCTTCTATGTCACTAAGGTCAATATCCTCACTTACATAATATATATAATATTTGCCATCTACCTTAAGCTTAAATTTATATCCGTCATTCGATGTTATAATATCCCTTATTTGGGCATTCACCGTAAACATATTATCAACTGCATATAATCTTTTAACTAGATTATTCAACAAAATCAGCTCAACTTTCATGCCTTCCTTCAAGCTGGAAATTTTATCAGTATAATCCTTCAAATCAATTTCCATATCATTACTAAAGCTGTACTCCTTAACATTGTTATTGATATATACTTCTATCGAATTATTATCTACTTCTTTAATTATTCCTTCAACTTTAATTAACTGTTTTTGTGTATAAATTTCAGTTACTATATTATCTTTTAATACAGCTTTTACTATCATACCAACATCTAAATCATCCAGCGCTTTAGTGCTGGTATTGAATTTTACTTTTGCACTTTTTGAAAGATTATAGTTTGTATTATTTATTGTAATATGGTAGCTTCCAATTAAATCAATAGCTTTTATCTCACCAAATTTTACTTCCTTTACTTCAATATCCCTATCAACATATATTTTTCTGACCCTGTTCCGATTATCAACTGTTACAGTTATTACATCATTAACCTTTATATCATCGAAGCTGCCTTTATCTTTCTTGAAATAAACTTCAACATTATTCAAAACATCAAAAATTACAGTCATATCTTTAATTTCAACAGTTAACTGATCGGGATTTCCATCTTTGATTTTTATTAATTTCCCTGTATATTTTGATATTATTTTTTCATCACTTTGGGCATTGTCTATTATCTCAATATAAACAACCTCATCATCTTCAGTTTGTACTAAAACTTTGTCTTCTTTATTAATATCTGAATATCTTATTCTTTTTGTTTGGTCATAAACATAGACATCTTCACTAACATCAAAATGTTTATTTGAATTGTTAATATACAAAGTTATTTCATCATCATCTATTTCTTTAACTACTCCTGTATATTCATTTATATCCTTATCAGTATCTACCCTGCTGTCAAGGTTATAAAATAGAACAGCCATTTCAGCTTTGGTTAATGAACCCATTGGATTAAAAACTTTTTTATCACCTGTCATTATACCAAGCTGGTTTATCAGGTACACATATCCTACTGAATCTTCCGGTACTGCCGCAGCATCAACAAATGGTAATTTCTTATCCATACAGTCTTCTGCTTCTTCCTCTTTTCCCAGGGCTCTTATTATATACTTAGCAACTTCATATCTTTTTGCAGGTTCATGTGGTTTAAAATTCTTTATGTCTAAGTCGTCTAAGATACCTTTTTCATAGGCAACTTGAACATATCCTTTTGCCCAATTCTGAACCTCATCTCCTTTATATTCTTTCGGTAAACTTTGAGTTTCCAATGCTTCCTCTTCCCAGTCCATAATTCTTAATGTCATTACTAAAGCTTCAACCTTTGTAACAGAGTTTCTTGGTAAAAATTTACCTTCCCACCCACGTATAAGGCCCTTTAACCAAAGTTTTTCGATTGCTTTTTGTGCCCATTTAACTTCATCTGAATCATTAAATATCTTTTTTGCAATTCCAGGAGGAATAAAGTTTCCATTTCCCTTCTTATTAGATTGCTTGGCAAAAACATTAATAGATGACATAGACATCATTAGTGTTAATACCAGAATTGTTGAAACAAACCTTTTCATATTTCTTTCTTCTCCTTTACTATATTAGTTTATAATATATATTCGGAGTTCAAATATTTTTTTTGGGGTGTTTTCCATTTTTGTATTTTCTTACTTTGAAAATTCAATCTTTTTTTCTGAATGGTTTAAATAACGATCATGGGACATGACCTTTACAGAGTGACTTCCCTTGGATATACTTGCAACATCAACAGAAATTTCACTAAAATCAGAATCTGATACTATTTTAAATAACTTATCATCAATATATACTTCTACCTTAGAAGTCTTTTTATCTACTTCAAGAGTTAAATCTAATTTATTATTACTTAAAACATGCTTTTTTACTTCCAACGTGAGCTTAGTTTTGTCAGGTATTCTTACTCCCCCCAGCTTCGGGAATTTATTTGAAAAATCTTTCCTTACTTCATCTACTGGATTTCCAACGACTGTAATTTTAGATGTATCTAAATTTCCTTTTAAGCTTTTATTAAGATAGCCCAAATAAGTAATTGACAATGGATCCCATCCTGCAATTAATGCTTCTATTGTATCTACGGCCACAGCATCTTTTCCTGCCAGAATAAGTCTCATATTCATTTTATCTGAATTAACACTTTTTGTGCCTGTAGGAACAGGACCATTCTGAAATCCCTCTAACCCATCAATTATAACGAAGTCTACAGGTTTACACATATAGTAATCATAAATCCATTTATCAAGGTCCCCATCAACAATCTTATGAGATACCATTTTAGTTCTGCTTAGGTTGGTAGAAGATACTCCATAAATGTTTGCCGGAGTGGCACCTATACTTACATTTTTAATTCCTCCAGTCACAACAGCCCCTGAATTGCTTTTAAAACAAGGAATGCTTATTAATACATCAGCTTCATAATACTTTTTATTTAGATAATATTCCTTATGAAGCAGGCCATCAGGCAATTTATGCATCACTAAATTTGGTGAATCAAAGTCCTGCCATCCTCCGCTATCTTCTTCAATCGCAGTAAACTCATCAACGCCTTTAATATATTCAGGTGTATACTTCATATATGTCATGACTTCTTTTGTTTTATCCCCGGCTGAACCTTCCATAACATATACTTTTCCATTTGGATTATACTCACGAACCAATTCAACTACTGCTTTAGTAACGCGCCAATCAGTAGTAATGGCATTTAGCTCTTTTTTGAATAATTCACCTGTTGAATCCACATGCTTCTGAACTAAATTGGGTTTTAAAACAACTACTTGATTATCCTTTATAATCCCTTCAAAACCACCTGCAAGCTCTATAGCTTTTCTGACCATTTCTCTGATTTCTTCTGAAGTAATTTCCTTTGCTGATTCCCTGGAAGATTGAATAACTGATACTGTTGACTGATTTTTTAATGTAGAATCAGGTACACTCATTACTTTATTTTTTTCTTCTTTATTGACATTTTCTTCTCCATTAGCTTGCTCGTCAATAGTTGCCGCAGATTTTGTATCTATTGGCTCATAAGAGATATTAATATCCTGCTCAATCTTTTTATTAACATATCTATTTACAAATTTATTAAGCTTTCCAAAATTATAAAGTAAAGTTACTGAAATAATTATAACTATAAAACCTATTAATATAATTCTTTTTATTTTTTTACTCTTCATTATTTTTTACACTCCAAAATATATATCTTATTCTCATCAACAATATATTACTCCTATTATCAAAGAAAATCCAATTAGTAGAACAATATATAAAACCAGGTACAAAGGCCTTATAATTGTTGCTAATGCCATTAGTAAAGGAATTCTCGTTACAGAACCTACATTAAAAAAAGCTATTGCAGCACCCCTGCTCATTCCACTTTCAATAAGTGAATTTACAAATGGAATTACTCCACCTCCACATGCATAGGTTGGAATACTGACTAATGATACCAGTAAAGTTGTCTTAAGTATGCTGGCCTTAAAAAAATCCTGTATTACTTTCCCTGGTATCAAAACTTCAATCATTGCACCTAAAACTGTGCCTATAAC
>CAYYEC010000045.1:0-9987 GCA_964470745.1 uncultured Eubacteriales bacterium
GGGTGAAGCACTACATCTTGTTCATCTACATACTGCCATAATATTTTTCTTTTTTCGATAATTTCAGGAATAATTAATAATAAAGCTACTGCTGCAAATAAAGGTAGATGAGTAATGATTCCATAAAATGGAGATGCACTTATTCCAGGATAGTCGATCATAAGATCAATAAATGATCCAAAGGTAGTACCTGATAAAAATGCTGCCACACCAAAAACCTGAATTCGTGGATTATTTTTTTCAGTTGCAATATCTCCTGCTGCAATCCATACATATGCATCCAAAAAAGCCCATCCTGGTTGAAGTGTTGTCTGGGTAAGAAAATATGTCCATGTGCTGTGTGGCAATGTATGGAAAGTAAAGGAAAATCCCAGAAAGGCAACTCCGGCGAAAAGAAGATATTTTCTGCCAAACCTGTCTGCAATATATCCTGCTATTAAAACAGTAATCACAAAAGGAAGAACATTGTAATATCTTTCCAGAATAGCGTAATTTGTAAGCTCAGGATATACCCCTGTATAAGTTATACCAGCAGTTATATATATAATAAATATCAAACCCAAAAAAGGCCACGGGAGTTCTTTATAATTTATTTTTTCTGTTTCAAATACGATTTTTCTGCCTCCATCGTATTTAATGTAAAGTGTCATGGTAATCCAAAGTAACATGCCAGGTAATATAGGAGCCATATCTTTGGGTATTGAAGGTATTATTACATTGCTTATATACAAAAGACCATAGCATACAAACAAGCTCATACCTATAACTTTTCCTCTGTCTCCAAAGGGAACTTCTGCTAAAAACATTCTGGACCAAAATATCCCGATACGACCTATTGTAAAAGAAAAAACGGCAAGTAATACCCACTGAATACCAAGTGGATAATAAGTAAAAAAACATAGTGCAAATCCAACAGTAAATACAAGTACGGGAAGATAATATTTGTTTTGTTCAAACTTCATTTTATATTCAGGCTGAATTATAAAGCTTAGAATGAGAAAAAGAATAGACCAACTGCTCATATAAAGAGCCTGTTTACCTCCAACTACAGAGTTTAAAACAGGCCCAAATGCAGGGAAAATTAATTCCGCTGCATATGAAAAACCCAAAATAAAAATTAAGAATTTATATTTATTTAATGTATGTAAAATTGAATTCATTTTAACACAACCTAAAACTGTTTTTGATTATATAATGCGTTGTTATGTTATTATAACAAATTCTAATAAAATTTGATAGTTTTTTGCATAAAAAACCTTCAAGCCTCAATTTTCTATAATTCCACTCCAAAATACTCTTTTGCATTATTAAAGCATATACCCTTTACAACTCTGCCTAAAAGCTCAAAATCACATGGTACTTCCCCATCTTCAACCCACTGGCCTAAAAGATTGCAAAGAATTCTTCTAAAATATTCGTGTCTCGTATAGGATAAAAAGCTTCTTGAGTCAGTTAGCATTCCAACAAATCTACTTAATAGCCCTAAATTTGCTAATGAAACCATTTGTTTGATCATTCCATCTTTTTGATCATGGAACCACCAGCCAGAACCGAATTGAATTTTCCCTGGTATTCCACCGCCCTGGAAACAGCCCATAATAGTTGCTAAAACATCATTATCTTTAGCATTTAAAGTATATAGTATTGTTTTTGGTAATTCAGCAGTTTCATCCAGCTCATTTAAAAATGCTGCCAGAGCCTCTGCAATACTGTAATCTCCAATGGCATCAAATCCTGTATCCGGTCCTAAAAGTCTCATCATTCTCTTGCTGTTATTTCTGATTGTACCCATATGCAATTGCATAACCCAGCCAAATCTTGCATATTCTTTACCTAAATGAATCATTACCTGAGTTTTATATTTTTTAATTTCTAATTCAGTAAGTTTTTCTCCTTTTAATACTTTCTGGAGAATGGCAGTTGCTTCTTCTTCTGTACCTTCTGCAAAAACTATTGGATCCAAGGCATGGTCTGAAAGTCTGCATCCAACTTCATGGAAAAAGTTTATTCTATCAGTAAGTGCCTTTTTCAAACCACTAAATTCATTTATATCATAACCAACAGTTTTAGATAATTTATTCATCCACTCTATAAATCCATCTTTTTCGATATTAAAGCTTTTATCAGGTCTGAATGTAGGCAGTACCTTTACATCAAAGCTTTCATCTTTAGCTATTGCAATATGATATTCCAGGCTATCTGTTGGATCATCAGTTGTACAAAGTGCTTTAACATTTGATCTTTTTATAAGCGACCTCGCTGTAAATTCATCCTTTTGAAGCTTTTCATTACATGTTTCCCATATTTCTTCCGCTGTTTCCGGTGATAGAAGCTTATCAATTCCAAAGAATCTTTTCAACTCCAAGTGTGTCCAATGATATAATGGATTCCCAATACAGTTTGGCATTGTTTGAGCCCATTTTAAAAACTTTTCCTTATCATTTTCATCTCCGGTTATGTACTTTTCTTCCACACCATCGCTTCTTAAGGCTCTCCATTTATAATGATCTCCACCGAGCCATATTTCAGTAATATTCTTGTATTTTTTATTTTCAGCAATTTCCTTTGGGCTTAAATGACAATGGTAATCAAAAATTGGCATATCTTTTGCATATTCATCATACAATTTAATTGCTGTTTCATTGTTTAGCATAAAGTTTTCATCCATAAACTGTTTCATCTAGTTCCTCCTCAAATTAAATTTGTAAGCGCTTACTTAAATTATACTATCATACTTTTCCAAATTCAATATAAATAATTATATTTTAACTCACCCTATATATCCTAATCTCCTGGAAATATTGTCAGCAGCTTCCTTAACATAACTACTAACTTCCATATCCTTTTCTTCAGAAATAAACTTTTTATCACCCGAGGTACTAACTGATGCTATCAGCTTCCCCCTATAATCAAAAATAGGTGATGCAATACATCTAATACCGATCTCATTTTCTTCATTATCAATAGCAAAACCCTTCATTTTTGTTTGATGTATTTCCTTTAATAACTCCACCTTACTGGTAAGTGTGTGTTCCGTAATTTTATTAAAACAGATTTGGTTTAAAATTTTATCTAACTCTTCATCATCTTTACCTGATAATAAAACCTTTCCAATAGCAGAACAATATACAGGAACACGTCTACCTATTTGCGAATACATTCTGATACTATTTACAGCTTCTACCTTCTCTATATAAATAGCTTCCATTCCTTGTAAAATTGCAAGGTGAACAGATTGACCGGTTATTTCAGCTAATCTCCTTAAATATGGCAAAGCCTCAGTTTTTAATTCCACCTTATTCAAATATAGACTGCTGATTTCAATAAATTTAAGGCCCAGCTTATAATAACCATGCTTCTCCTCTTTTTCAATATAACCTCTTTCTAATAAAGCATTGAGAATCCTGTGTACAGTACTTTTATGAAGTTCAAGTAACTTACCAATTTCGGTTACCCCCATACCTTCACGGTGAACTGCCAGTAATTCTATTATATTTAAAGCTCTATCTAAAGATTGAATACTGTTTTCCGCCATATGTCTCCTCCTCAAGAGTTTCATATTATGAAACTCTGTTTTGCGTTACTATAATATCATAAAATCACACTTTATAAAAGTATGAAGATATTTATTTATAAAATGGATTCTATATAAATCGCAAAAATAAAACGACATATGAACGATTAAATTTTTGCCATAAGAACTTGAGGTAATATACGCACGCAAAAAAAATGTAAAATCTTTTGTGAGCCATATATAATATATTGACAACTTAGTGATACAAGGTGTAAAATTATTGTAAGCGCTTACAAATTAATAATTATTTTTATGGAGGAGAAAACAAAATGAGCAATATTTCAATTAAAGACTATTATTCAAATAATGCAGCTAAAGATTTACCTGAGAAGGTATTACAATTTGGTGAAGGTAATTTCTTAAGAGGCTTTGTAGACTGGATGATCAATAAATTAAATCAAGATGGGCTCTTTAATGGTAAAGTAGCTGTTGTTCAGCCTATTGAATTTGGAATGATTGACAAACTAAATGAACAAGAA
The DNA here is from genome assembly GCA_964470745.1 of uncultured Eubacteriales bacterium. Lineage (GTDB taxonomy): Bacteria > Bacillota > Clostridia > DSM-8532 > CAYYEC01 > CAYYEC01. The sequence goes on from CAYYEC010000045.1 coordinate 4,054, forward strand.
GGTTTATACACTCTTTTATTAAGAGGAATTCAAAATGGTAAAACAGTTGAAGAAAAAGATATTATTGATTGTATTAGCAGAGGCATAAATCCCTATAAAGATTTTGAAGAATATATTAAATGTGCTTCAAATCCTGATTTAAGAGTTATTGTATCAAATACAACAGAAGCAGGGATTGCGTATAGTTCTACTGACAAATATGACGATTGTCCTCCTTCTTCATTTCCTGCAAAACTAACTATACTTCTGCACAAAAGATTTGAAAACTTTAAGGGAGACAATTCAAAAGGATTGATTATCATTCCGTGTGAATTGATAGATAGAAATGGTGATAATTTAAAGAAAATTGTTCTTCAATATGCAGAAGAATGGAATTTGGGAGATGAATTCATTGCATGGCTTAAAAATTCAAACTATTTCTTAAATACTTTAGTTGATAGAATTGTTACTGGATTTCCAAGGGATGAATTTGACTCATTAACAGAAAAAAATGGATATATAGATAATCTTATAAACACAGCAGAAATTTTTCATCTTTGGGTTATTGAAGGTGATAAAAAGCTTTCAGAGGAAATTCCATTTACCAAAATCGGGTTAAATGTTATTTGGACAGACGATATGACTCCATACAGATCAAGAAAAGTAAGAATTCTAAATGGTGCCCATACTATGACAGTATTAGCAGCATATCTTTATGGAAAAGATACAGTAAAAGAATGTATGGATGATGAATGTATTAGCTCATTTATGAAAAATGGAATATTTAATGAAATAATACCTACTTTAGATCTACCGAAATCAGAGCTTAATGAATTTGCAGAGGCTGTGTTAGAAAGATTTGCAAATCCGTTTATTAAACATTTACTATTAAGTATCTCATTAAACTCCACATCTAAGTTTAAGACCAGAGTCCTTCCATCTTTGTTGGAGTATATAAACAGAAAAAATGAGTTACCAAAAATATTATCATTCTCTTTAGCTTCTCTATTTGCATTTTATAAAGGAAGCGAAATAAAAGGCAACTCTTTAATAGGTTCCAGAGGTGGAATTGAATATAATATTACAGATGACATGTGGGTTCTTGAACTATTCAAATCCTTATGGTCAGAACATGACGGGTCATTTGAATCAAGCTCAAAAATGGTTACTACTCTTTTGTCAAATAAAGATATTTGGGGAACTGATTTGACTGAAACTGATGGATTATCAAGCCTTGTGGCTAATTATTTACATAGTATTGTTACTAATGGAATTAGCGAGGCTATAAAAGAGATCTTATAAAAGGGGTTTTTTGACATGAATAAAATTATGAAAATTAATGAAAAAGACAATATAGCAGTTGCACTTACAGATTTACAAAAGGGAGAAATCTTGAGTCTTGACGGACAGACATTTACTGTCTTAGAAGATATTGATAAAGGTTACAAGGTTGCGTTTACACATATACCCGAAAATTCAGATATAACAAAATATGGACTACCAATCGGGCATGCAACAAAAGATATTTCACCTGGCGAATATCTTCATACTCATAATATAAAAACTAATTTAAAGGGTTTATTAGAATATACCTATAACCCTCAATTAAACGATCTGAATAAAGACCTGAATTCAGAATTTATGGGATACTTAAGAGAAAATGGCGAAGTAGGTATAAGGAATGAAATCTGGATAATAAATACTGTAGGTTGTGTTAATAAAACTGCCGAAATACTAGCTAGAGAAGCAAATACTAAATACGTTTCTTTAACTGATGGCGTTTTTTCCTTCCCTCATCCATTTGGATGTTCACAGCTTGGTGAGGATCATAAAAACACACAAAAGGTACTTGCAGGTCTGGTCAATCATCCAAATGCTGCCGGTGTTTTAGTTCTCGGCTTAGGCTGCGAAAACAATAATATTCCTGAATTCAAAAAGGTTCTTGGGAAGTACAATGAAAATAGAGTAAAATTTTTAATTACTCAAGAGGTTGAAGATGAAATCGAAGAGGGATTAAAGCTGTTAGGTGAATTATCTGAATATGCTTCTACATTTCAAAGAGAAAAATGTCCCACTTCAAAGCTAATTGTTGGGTTAAAATGCGGAGGCTCGGATGCTTTTTCAGGAATAACTGCAAATCCTCTAGTTGGAGCCTTCTCTGATTTAATTATCAGAAACAGTGGTACCAGTATTTTAACAGAAGTACCTGAAATGTTTGGTGCTGAAACATTATTAATGAATAGATGCATAGATGAAGATGTGTTTAATAAAACAACTGGTTTAATTAATAACTTTAAAGAATATTTCATCAAACATGATCAAGAAATATATGAAAACCCTTCGCCTGGTAATAAAAAGGGCGGAATCTCAACTTTAGAAGATAAATCCCTTGGTTGTACACAGAAGGGTGGAACTGGTACCGTAGTTGATGTATTAGATTATGGTCAGAAAGTATCAAAATCAGGTCTAAACTTATTAAATGGACCTGGAAATGATATTGTAGCTATCACAAATCTTGTGGCAGCAGGTGCACATATTGTTCTTTTTACAACTGGCAGAGGTACTCCTGTGGGTTCTCCTGTACCTACTATTAAAATATCTACAACTACTGACCTGTATAATAATAAAAATAATTGGATTGATTATAATGCCGGTCAATTACTTGAAGGAAAAGAAATGAATGAAGTTGCGAATGATTTCTTCCAATATGTATTAAAAGTTGCCTCTGGTGAAGTATTTACGAAAAATGAGAAAAACGGTTATAGAGAAATATCAATTTTCAAGGATGGCGTAATACTGTAGTAGGATGGCTATAGGCAATAGGTTTAAAAAATTAATATATTTCTGTTACGGATAACCTATTGTCTTACTCCACAGGTGCTATATAATATTATTTAAATCAGTTTTATATTTTAGGAGAAAGCAGAAAATGAACATTTATGATATTGCAAAAGAATCCGGAGTTTCAATTGCCACTGTTTCCAGGGTACTAAATGGAAGTACTAGTGTAAGTGAAAAAACTCGAAAAAAAGTTGAAGAGGTTTTAAAAAAGTTTAATTATAGCCCCAGTGCAATTGCCCGGGGGTTAGTTGCAAAATCAATGAAAACTATTGGCATCCTAACTATTGATATTAGAGATATATATTATGCGGAAGTTGCCTATATTATAGAACAAAATTTTAGTAAGATTGGGTATAACGTTATACTTTGTAACACGGGTGGAGATAAGCAGGAAAAGATAGATTACCTGAATATGCTTGCGGAAAAAAAGGTTGACGGTATTATTTTAGTAGGCTCAGTTTTTAAGGATAAAGAGATCGACCAATATATCAGAATCATCTCAGAATCTATACCTATTGTTTTGGTTAATGGATTTATAGAATCTCAAAATATTTTTTCCATTATTTGTGATGATGCTTATGGAATCTCAATGTGCGTAAACCATCTATGCAGCAAAGGTCATAAAGACATTTTATACTTTCAGGATGCTAATACTTTTAGTGGCCAGTCTAAAGCACAAGGATTTAAACATGGAATGGCAAAAAACAATTTAGAGTTTTCTGAAAGCTCAATTATTATAGTTCATAAAGGTCTTGAAGATGCTTCAGCCAAAGTTGAAGAACTATTAAATCAAGATATGAAATTTTCTGCAATCATTGCAAGTGAAGATATTTCAGCAGTAGGAGTAATTAAAAAACTAAGTGAATTAAAAATATGCGTTCCAGATGGTATTGCTGTTACTGGATTTAACAATTCTATACTATCCCTATGTTGTACTCCAGAGCTTACAACAGTAGATAGCATGATGGAAACTATGGGCATAGGTGCAGTAAGAATTTTAAATGACGTTTTGGAAGGAAGAACTACTCCTTCCAAAACAGTTATTACCCCAAATTTAGTTATAAGGAAAAGTACTTGAGTCCAATTGATTAAGATTCTCTGGTGAATGTAACTTTAAAGAATGGTAATTGCTCCTGTAAATATTCTTATGAAAAAAACTCATCTCTTGTAAGCCAGAGTTCTTCGATTCTGTACATGTGCCAGTATTCATGAAAAATCATATGATTAATAATAATTTGTATATTATAATTTGCATACTCATTATGCGTTGCATCTTTATTAAAATCGGATTCTTTCAATTGATTAATAAGTATAAGTTGCTTTTTCCTAACTTCCTTATAATGAGAAAACGCATCTTCAATAGAATTAAAGGAAGATTCCCTCTCCTGCTCATTTTCAGGAAAGTAAGGAGTTATAATTGGGTTTTCTTCATCTTTGATTTTGAGTATTCTCTGGTAAAGCATCTCCTGCACATCAGCAATATGATATAAGTGCTCCCTTATAGTCCAAGAGCTTTCACTTCTTTTTTTGTCTAACACCTTATCAGGAATGTTTTTAAAATATATTTCAATTAATTCAGGTAAATCTTGAAAAGTTTTAAGCAGCATTTCTTTATTAAATATCATAAATATCTCTCCTATTAAATATTAGTACCTGTATAGTAAATTTGGGTATAATTTTTTCACAATAAAAACAGTTTTAATCATTATCTAAGCACCACAAATATTATTTTTTCACATTATAAATTTTAAACCAGGCTTCATGTAATACACTAAATGATTCTAGAGTTATTTCATTCAGAATCTTTTCATGTTCAAAATCAAACTTTTCAACTTCTTCTTGTGACAATGATGCACCAATACCCCTACAAGCTCTTATCCTTCCTTTCCAAGTCTCTCTTGAAAATTGAACATAAGTCTTGAATTTATGAAATGTATTCACCTCAAAATCATCATTTAACCATTCCGGAATAGAAAAATCATTACCTTTAAACCCTCCACCTTTCCAGTCAGGATTATACTTTAAAACTAACTCCTCTGTTTTCCCGGCTATTTTGTCCTCAAATGGTAACCAGTTCATAAACATTAATGCTAGTTTACCTTCTGGTTTTAAAATTCTAATTATCTCAGGTATTATTCTGGATTTATCAAAGTACCACCAACATTGACAGGAAGTAATTATATCAAAACTATTATCAGGCATTCCTGTTTCTTCAGCAGGACAGACTTTCCAGTCAATATCAAGCTCCTGTTCTTTCGATAATTTCTTAGCTTCTATTATTTGTCCTTCCGAAATATCAGTGCCAACAAATTTAGCACCATATCTTGATAATGTTCTGGGTATTACACCAGTACCTGTACCTAGATCAAGTATTCTTTGCCCATCTAAGCCAATTCCAAAAAACCTTAATTTGTCATAGAATAAAGATGGATATATATCCCTATATTTTGAATAATCTTTTGATGTTTTGCCCCAATCAATCTTTTTTCCATTATCAACAATAGGTTTACTCATTTTTGCCTCCTAAAATATCTTTATAATAACTTCTCCTTACTTATTTGGTTATATCTCTTTCATAAATACCTGTGTTTCAAGTCCAAATTCATCTATTGTTTGATATATAAACTCCCAACCTAATCTTTTATAATATCTGGATGCATGTTCAGTTCTCAAATATAATTTATCAAATCCCATATTCTTTGCTGTTTCAATGACTTTACTAATGAGTTCTTTCGCTATTATAAAGAAAAAAGTACTAATAGCCTTATATATGTTTTAAATATCTAAATACATTTCACCATTTACATCTTTAAATCCATACTTTCGATATAGGCCTTTCCCCATATCAGTCGCATTTAAGCCAATTTTCTCAAATCCAAGACATTTTACTTCATATATTACTTTTTCTAATAAATACGTTGCAATTCCTTTTTCTCTATAAGCTGGTTCAGTATACATATTTCTAATATATGCAGTCTTTCCAGATAAATTTTTAAATGATGGCGGGATAGAATAAAAACATAATCCACTCGTAGCAACAATCTTATTATCATCTGTTGCTATCCAAGCAATAAAACTGTTATTCCTTATATTTTCATTAAAATACTTAACAAG
>CAYYEC010000045.1:9997-13221 GCA_964470745.1 uncultured Eubacteriales bacterium
AGTCTGACTTTCATCAGTAATACTTTGTGCTTCTCTAACAAAAGCAATCCTAAGACGCACCAACTCATCAATATCTGCAATATCTGCTTTTCTATATTGTATCATTCGTTCACATCCCATTTATAATATATTTATTTTCGTTTTTTATAAAGTTTTTGGGCAACAATAATAAATCTATGCTCCTTGCTCTCAAAAAACCCTTTTCACTCAACTATTGATTGTAATTTGCATATCTGTTTTTCCTAGTTATTACTATCAATTTAATTATCAATATTGTAATACCTAAACATACTAAACCAATTATTGGATTACTATAGTAGTCCGTATAAGTTGCTCCCAAATCCCAACTCATATGAAATATAATTAGTGGCCATAAGCTTTTTATCATCTTAAAAATATAAGCCTTTATTGCTCCATATATGAAATAAAAAACAAATAGTACAATATTAAACTCTGGACTTATAAAATGAAAACCAGCAAACGCAAGTGCAGATATAATTATTTTTAACTTATAAACTGTAATTGTGTTATAAATGTAACCTCTATAAAGTAATTCTTCTGAAAAACCTATTACCAGGCAGTATACTATTGCTCCTAAAACAGTAATATCTAAAGGTTTTTTTATGTAAAATTCCTTATTAATAATAATTCCAACCACAATTGGCATAAATGCTAAAACAAGTAATATTGCATTATATTTTATATCTAAAATAAAACTATGTAATCCTATATCTGAAAAAGCTTTTTTATCTATAACCTCTAAGAAGAAAGCAGAACAAAGTACCATAAATAAAAATGGTATCACTTTTGTTATAGGACCTCTGCTAATTCCAAATAGCTTTAATAAGTATACTCCTCCAAATGATAATACAATAATTATTATCATTAATATTATTATCTTTCCTATACTTTTCATTTCTTCCCCCTTTTTCACTATAATCATGGAAATCTTATTATCCATTAGAACTTTATTAAACCCTAATACAAAATTATAGGTTAATACCTAAATCGATAATACTTTTTAACTCATCTATGTTATCTCCTTTTTTAGGAGAATACTCTAAAAGACTCAATCCAACAATATTAAAGTTACTTTTAATAAGCTCCAATATTTCATTTAGTCTTTCAAAATCCAGACCATGCAGAGCAGGGCATGCAACGCTCGGAAATATTGTCGGATCAAGAACATCTAAATCTATGTGAATATATACATTGTCATATCCGGTTTTTTTAATAAAATCAAAAACTATATCTTTTTGAATACTATCAACCGAAATATTAACTATATTATTCTCTATAATAAATTCTTCTTCATGGAAATCTAAATCTCGAGCACCTATTAATATAATTTGAGAAGGATTAATTCTGGAAAAGCATTTCTCTCTAATCTGTTCATCTCCTTCTCCAAGCAGAACTCTCAAGGGCATACCATGAAAATTTTTACTTGGTGAAGATTCATGTGTATTTAAATCACCATGGGAGTCAAACCAAATAACTACTAATTTTTCGTTATACTTCTTATTAAGGTAAGAAACAGGTCCTACTTCGACATCACACCCTCCACCCACAGTAAATATTTTATCGGGATTAATTCTATATATTAGCTCAACCACATCTTCTAATTGTTCTAAAATTTCCTTATATCCTAAAATGTTGTTTTTAATTATTAAATTATCGTTATTGCATATTTTTATTTGCTCAAACTTATAATTTGAAAGATATGCTTCTTTAATTTTTAATGCTCCATAATATAAATCTTTTGTTCTACCTGACCCTTGCCATTGTGGAAAAAGTAAGTTCAAATGGCTCATTTTGCTTTTCTCCTTTTTGATGTCATGTTTTTCTTCGCAAAATCATACAATATACATAAATAAATCTTATCAAGTGTAAATCTCAGTATTATAATCTCTAACTGCTTTCCAAAGATGGTTCCATGTAAAATCCGGCCATAAAACAGGTGTATTCCAAATCTTAGCTTTTGAAGCTTGCCATAAAAGAAAGTTACTTAGCCTTTGTTCTCCACTCGTTCTAATCAAGATATCCGGGTCTTTCTGGTTTGATGTATAAAGATATTTATCCATAGTCTTTTCATCTATTTTGTCAACTTCTAAAAATCCTTTTTCTAAATCGTTCATTATTAATCTAACTGCGTTGGTTATTTCAAATCTGCCACCATAATTTAACGCAATGTTAACAGTCATCATATTATTTTTCTTAGTTACTTCTTTCGTTAATTCTATTTCATACTTCAAATCATCGGGTAGATTTTCCATTGTACCAATATGATGAAATTTTATACCTTTCTTTACTATATTTCTTCTCCATTTTTTAAAAAACTTAACAAATAAGTTCATTAAAAAGTTCACTTCTGCTTTTTCTCTTTTCCAATTTTCTGTTGAAAAAACATACCAAGTAAGATATTTCACTCCTATTTCAGCACACAATTCGGTAATATCTTCAATTGGTTTTACACCTGCTTTATGCCTTAAACTCCTTGGTAACCCCTTCTTCCTTGCCCATCTTCCATTACCGTCAGTTATTATTGCAACATGTTGTGGTATATTTCTAAATTGATTAAAATTAACATTATTTTTAATACTTTCCAAAGTTATTCTCCTTTTTTATCATTGCATTTTTTTAGTTATATAAAGTGAGAAGTCAAATAATGTCTCAACATATCCTCCATTAATGTTAATTATACTTTTTATTTCTTTATCCATCTTATGTATATTTTCATCATCCAGTCTATCAAGAATTGAAGCAAATGCAGGTACTGATTTTTGGGCTTTTAGAACCTCCATCAGCAAATGAAAAGACATTAACTTTAACTACATTTACATAATTTTATTATATTTAACTTTCTTTAGCAATATAAGTCAGATAATATTCACATTGTTTTTTTACAAAAAAATTTTTATGGACAATATAAAAAATAATGGGTATCTACGAACTTAGTTTCATAGATACCCCATTATTTCCTCTTATTTAAACTTCACTGCTGTTCCATAAACTAAAATTTCTGCTGCACCTTGCATAACAGTACTTGATGAATAGCGAATATTAATAACACCATCAGCTCCTAGTGCCTCTGCCTCTTCTACCATTCTTTTTGTAGCAATAGCTCTTGCTTCGTTTAACATTTCAGAATAAGCTTTTAATTCACCACCGACTAAGGTTTTAAGTCCACTCATAAAGTCTTTACCAAGATGCTTAGACTGTATAGT
>CAYYEC010000046.1:0-13198 GCA_964470745.1 uncultured Eubacteriales bacterium
ATCCTTTATTTGTAAATTCATTGTATTTATATATTTTCAATTATCAACTTGATTTTGTCAATATAAACTTGAGAAAGATTATCAGCATCTGTAAAAGAAGTACTTTCAGAATATATTCTAAGAATAGGTAAGTCAGCGTCCGGTAAAACAACAACCCATCCTTTATTATTAATAATAAATTTCAAGCCTTCTAAAATTTCCAGTTTGGTAGTTTTTTCATCACTTATCAGGACTTTCATAACTTTACCTTTTAACTCCCAGGGACAGAATATACTTTTTTTACTAATATAAAAGTCAGGAATTTTATGCAGGGTTTCAGAAAAGCTAGTACCGAAAACGCAAAAATATTCAATTATTTTAATAAGAGCAGCTATTGAATCAAAATTAAATTGAAATTGTACTTTGCTTTCATTGTTTTTATACGTATCTATATTAAGCATTTCTCTCATAATTTCATTATCAGAAGTTTTTGTTCTGGTGACTGTTCCACCAAATTTTTTAGCTAAAACTTCGATTACACTAGGTGCAGTTAAAGGAACTACTACATTGTTCTTTGGTTTAATTTTAAATAAAATTAATGAAATAAATGCTAAATACAATTCTTCACCTACAATTCTACCAGATGAATCTGTTAACATCAGGTTTTCACCATTAGCATCTATAAAAGCGGCAAAATCTGCAGAGTTTGCAGTCAATCTATCAGTTATTGTATTTGAGATTGTTATGTCTTCAGATATGAAGCTTATAGCCTTACAACCTAGATTGGTTAATATAGGCATCAATAGTGATATAACAAACTCAGAAGGAGAGATAATACAAATCTTGAGATTATGCATTCTTATTTTTTGAGTGTTAACTTCATTTAAAATAGACCGCGAATAAAAATTATTATAATCTGTGATATTATTTAATCTACTGATTTCACTAGCAGAACATCGTTTGAAATCTTCTTTCTGAAAAGCATTTTCAATGGTTCTTTCCATAGAACGACTTATAATACAGCCTTTGGAATCCATAAAATCAACAACTAGCTTGTCAGAATTCTCGTTACTTGTTCTAATATGAATTCCTCCATTTACAGATAGAAAACTGATTGAGTGCCTTGCGATTGGTGTCAAAAGACTACTCATATTATAAACTTCAATTCCTACTGACAAGAGTCCGGAGATAAAGGCATGCTTGAACATTCTAGCTGAATTGGATGTATTTGAACTTACAACAGCTTTAGAACCTTTTCCCAAAATTGAACCATAAGAAGCTCCAAGTCTGGTTGCGAATTCAGGAGTAATATCTATATTTATTATACCCGATAGTCCACGCTCACCAAAAATAGATTTGAAATATTTAGAGCCCCATACCATATTTCTATCTACAATTGCCAGAGAATCTACAGATTTTTGAGGCCAAATTTTAATTTTTGGTTTAATAATAGCTCTCTCATTTACTACACAATTATCTCCAACTATAGCATTTTCAAAAATTGAAACATAAGGTTTAAAATGAACTTTATTACATAGTATGGCACCTCTAATTTCAGAACCATACTCAATACATGAATTATTCCATAGTATACTTCTTTTAATAGAGACTTCATCTTCAATAATGTTATTACTGCCTAGTATTGACATGTTTTCTATGATTGTGCCATTTCCTATAATGCAGTTTTCGCCTATAACACAAGGACCATTAATTTGAGCATTTGGTTCTATGACAGTACCCTTACCAATCCATATGTTATTCTTTTTGTTGGCTCCTTTAATTTCAATATCCAATTTTCCTTCAAAGATATCAAAATGTGCTTGCATATATGATTGAAAGTCTCCTATATCACACCAATAATCCAAGGAGACATAACCATATATAGAATCCTGGTTTCTTAAAATTAAAGGGAACAGGTCTTTACTAAAATCAAATTTGACATTTTTCTTAAAATAATCTAAAACGTGAGGCTCTAAAATGTAAATACCTGTATTGACAGTATCACTTAATACTTGGCCCCAACTTGGTTTTTCTACAAAATCGATAACTGCGCCACAATTATCAGTTATAACTATGCCATATTCAAGAGGTACATCAACTTTTGTAAGTACCAGGGTTGCAGAGGACATTTTGAGTCTATGGTATTCAATAGCCTTTGTCAGATCAATATTAGTTAGTGAATCCCCACTAATCACTACGAAGGTTTCATCTAAAAACACCTGGGCATTTTTCACGCTTCCAGCAGTACCCAGGGGAGAATCTTCAATAAAATATTGAAGATTGACACCGAATTTTGAGCCGTTTCCAAAATAATCTTTAATTTTTTGAGGCATATATAAAAGAGTTACTCCAATATCTTTTATACCATGAAGCTTTAGTAAATTAATTATGTGCTCCATAACAGGTATATTCATAATGGGAACCATTGGTTTAGGTAAATCACATGTGAGAGGACGTAATCTTGATCCTTCTCCTCCTGCTAAAATAATTGCCTTCATCTTGAAAACACCCTTTTCTTTTTAACAATTATCAAATTTGATCTAAAAGTATTACTTAAACACAATAATACAAAATGATGCACTAAATTTAACTTTGTTCCATATAGCTTTTGTTACCTTACTTATGTATATTCAATAAAAAAATTAAAAATCCTTTTTATGTGTTGTTAAATTTAAGTATATTAAACGCACAAACGATTCTATATAGAATTAATATTGATATTTGTTCGCTTAATGAGTTTTATAGGTTTAGATTCCGCATAAGTTAAATTGAAATATAGAATCATTTACGGGAAATCTATAAGTATACATTTGTTTATTAGACAATCCACATATTTTGCATTTATTATCTGTTTTTTATATGTTAAAATATAAACTATATATATATATGGCACTTATTATATTAAAAAAAATGTAAAGGATTAAGTGCAAAATATATAGGTTTAACTTCTAGCAAAAGTGTGGACAAGCTTGTATTTAATATAGGTTTATTGTTTAGAAGTAATTTTTAGACCAAGTATAAGGGGGAGAAAGTTGCAGAAGAGAAGAAAAATTTTATCTATTTTATGTGTTGTCATAGCACTGGCGGTTTTTTTGTTAGGGACAATATCAGCATCAGCCTATTCAGGGATACTAAAAAAGGGCTCAAGAGGTAGTGATGTAACAAAGACTCAAAGGGACTTAAAGGCATTAGGGTATTTATCTGTTGATCCAACAGGATATTATGGAGATCTTACAACAGCTTCTGTTAAAAAATTGCAAAAGGCATATGGGTTATATCAAGATGGCATAGCTGGGCCAAACACTTTTGCTCTTATAAACAGGCTAATGGGAAGAGAAAGTACATCAGTATCAAGAGGTGGTTCAAGAAATAAATATCTTGTTTCCTGGTTTAATGGTGCAGAAGACATTTTTAAAATAGGCGATGTTGCAACGGTATACGATATTGGAACAGGCTTAAGCTTTAAGGCAGAAAGAACATATGGCTACAATCATGCAGATTGTGAGACTTTGACAAAAGAAGATACATACATTTTAAAGAAAATATATGACGGAGAATTTAGTTGGGATCGCAGACCTGTAATTATAACTGTGAATGGCACAAAGATAGCGGCTTCAATGGCTGGTATGCCTCACGCAGGACGTGAAGACTTAGCTAAGAATGCATACGCAAGCTGGAGAAGTGGTGGATACGGTGCGGGTACTAATTTAGATGCGATTAAGGGAAATGGGATGAGTGGGCATTTTGATATTCATTTCTTAGGTAGTAAAACTCATACAACAAATACTATCAATGAGGCTCATCAAACAGCAGTGAAAAAAGCAGCAGCCTGGGCATTGAATAATTTAAAATAGTTAGATTTTATATTTAAAAAACTCACTGGTATAATTATATCAGTGAGTTTTTTTGATAACTATATGAGTAATACAGCTTCAATAGGACCGGCAATGAAGTCATCAAAGATTGATTTGGTTGCTTCACTTAAGTATGAATAGAAGATTTAAAGTATGGGATTGTTAAGAGAAAGTAAAGAAAATATTATATAAAAGAGGAAAAATGAATTGAAAGAAGAATAATATATATAATAGGTTTTTTTGTATTATATATATTATTCTTCTTTTTTTGGGTAAAATATATATAATATATGTGTTGTAATATTTGAATTAGTAATGTAAAAGATTTATTGCAAAACATATAGAACTAAAAATTTAATAGACTGAGGGGGAATTGTTATGAAAGACTATCCTATTGAGAAAATCCGCAATGTCTGTTTGCTATCCCATGGTGGGGCTGGTAAAACGACTTTAGCGGAAGCTATGTTATTCAATACTGGAGTTCTCGACAGATTCGGAAAAGTGACAGATGGAAACACAACAACGGATTTTGACCCTGAAGAAATTAAGCGAAAGATATCACTCAGCACAGCTATTGCACCTTGTGAATGGAACGGCCATAAAATCAATGTTCTGGATACTCCCGGATACTTTGATTTTGTTGGTGAAGTAAAAGAGGCTATTCGAGTTGCAGAAGGTGCAGTCATACTTGCTTCAGCGAAGAGTGGAGTTGAAGTTGGTACTGAGAAGGCCTGGGAGTATGCAACTGAGCAGAAAATTCCTAAAATATTTTTTATTAGTAAAATAGACGAGGAAAACTCAGACTTTTTTAAAGTCTATAATCAATTAAGAGATATATTTGGCAAAACTGTAACTGCCTTTGAGATTCCAATATTGGAAGGGGAAAAATTTGTAGGTATAGTTAATGTGGTTACTATGAAAGCAAAGAAATTTAAAGACTTTAAATTTGTTGATATTGAAATTCCGGAAGAACTAAAAGATAAAGTTGAAGAATTAAGAGAAGGTGTTAAAGAAGCAGTTGCAGAAACCTCAGAAGAATTTATGGAAAAATTTTTTGCTGGTGAGGAATTCTCAGATGAGGAATTAAAAAATGGATTACATGCAGGAATTGCAGATGGGTCTTTATGACCGGTCTTTTGTGGCTCTGGTCTGAATTATGCTGGAATTCAATTTCTAATGGATGCAATTATAAAATATATTCCATCCCCTTCAGAAACCAAAAACTGTGTAGCTACAAAAGTAGGAAGTGAAGATATAGTAGAATTGAAGATTTGTGATGATGAAAGCTTGTCGGCAATAGTCTTTAAAACAATTGCTGACCCATTTGTCGGTAAAATATCTATGTTTAAGGTGTGTTCAGGTAGTATTAATTCTGATTCAACTGTATATAATTCCTCATTGGATAAAACGGAAAAAATTAGCCAATTGTTCCTTTTAAGAGGTAAGAAGCAAATTCCTGTATCAAAAGTAGGAGCTGGAGACATTGCTGCTGTTGCAAAGCTTCAAAATACAAATACCAATGATACTTTATGTGATAAATCAAATCCCCTTGTTCTTGAAAAAATAGTATTTCCTGAGCCTGCATTATCTTTGGCAGTTGAACCAATTTCAAAGGGTGATGAAGAAAAGATAAGTTCAGGACTACATAAATTACAGGATGAAGATCCAACATTTAAAGTTGAAATTAATACTGAAACTCATCAGACATTAATTTCAGGTGTTGGTGAGCAGCATCTTGATGTTATTGTAAGTAAATTAAAAGCTAAGTTTGGAGTATCTGTTAATCTAATAGATCCAATTGTACCTTACAGGGAAACAATAAAGAAAAAGGTTAAAGTTGAAGGAAAACATAAAAAACAATCAGGTGGCCATGGACAATATGGACATGTCTGGATGGAATTTGAGCCCGGAGAAACTGAAGATTTAATTTTTGAAGAAAAAATATTCGGTGGAGCTGTACCACGTCAGTATTTCCCTGCTGTTGAAAAGGGTTTAAGAGATAGTATCAAAAAAGGTGTTTTGGCAGGATACCCGGTTGTAAATTTAAAAGCTACCTTGGTAGATGGTTCATACCATGCTGTTGATTCATCTGAAATGGCATTTAAAGTAGCTGCCAGCCTGGCATATAAAAAGGGTTTAAAAGATGCTAATCCTGTTTTACTTGAGCCTATTGCTCATGTTGAAGTATATATTCCTGATGACTATATGGGAGATATTATTGGAGATTTAAATAAAAGAAGAGGAAGGATACTTGGCATGAATCCTCAACAGGGAGGAATTCAACAGGTTGTTGCAGAGGTACCACAAGCCGAAATGTTTAAGTACGCTACAGACCTACGCTCCATGACTCACGGAAGAGGAATGTTCAAGCTCTGGTTTGACCGATATGAGGAAGCACCTCACAATGTGGCAGAAAAGGTTATAGCAGAGGCTAAGCATGACGAGGAAGAGTAGAGGAAGCAGATAAGAGATAGAAGATAAGAGATAAAAAATAAAAGATAAATAGATAAGAGAGATTGGGAGAGTCCTGATTTCTCTTTTTTGTATGCTGTTATGGCAATTTTAGAAATTGACATGGTGCATGGAGTTATGCGATAACTGAACTATACTTATGTTGTGAAGATATATGTGACAGTTCTGTAAAGAGAAAAATTGTAGCTTTATTAAAAGAGGCATATTCTTATGAAAAACGAGCTGTAGAACTGATGGAAAAGAATCTTCATGAATTATCCATACAATAGTATTAATTGTTACAAAGTTAATGATTGCTTTATTATCTAATTTTGGGTATTATAATGGCATATTTTGTAGAACTAACGAAACTATATGGTGAAAATGCGAATTTAGAAGACTCATTAGCAGATTGGATGCTATTTTTAAAATGTCTTGAGGATGAAACTAAAAAGGCTATTGAAATTACTAAGAAATTACTTGACTTAGGAAGTGACATATCTATCTCTTGAAAATACACAGAACCTGATTTACTCATTGATTACCGGGAAGTAAAAGTCATGGGGACGGCAGGTTTGCAGTCCCCGCTGATACTTTAAGATTCACTTAACTCTCATTTTTATCACTTGAAAAACGGAGGAATTTCCATGTCTGATATATCAGAACAATAGGTACAAATACCAGAGCAACAAAAAACATCAATTTTAATGTATATTGGCTGCCTGCCGCCTGGAATAAGGAGATACCGAATTTGGAATCAATGCTGGACGGCACCATATAAGGAAATATTGCTGTAAATCCTGTTGCAATAAACATGACCTGTGTTAAACATCCTGAAAGGAAAGCAAGACCTGTTTTCTTAATAAGTGAAAAAACAAGCGTGAGTAGGGCAAATGCGATTGTCAGTACAGGTAAAGCCCATAAAACCGGGAAACTATTGAATAACTGACTTTTTGTAAAAGTAGTAGTACCTGTATTGAAAGCCATCATCATAAATGTGGCAGCCAGTGCAACAACAATAGAGGATTTGACTGCTATTTTTTGTGCTTTTGTATGGTGTTCTCCCTTACGGGTTGTAAGAATAATCCAGTCTGCACCGGTCGTCAAAGCGATTGCAACAAATAAAACGCCGCATACAATGGCTTTAAGATCAAATAAACCAAAAAATGAACCTTCATATCCGGTTTTGCCGATTTTCAACCCTGAAAAAATATTACTGAAATATACACCAAATACAAGAGGAATTAAAAAGCTTGAAATTTGCCATCCTGTTTTCATCCACTTTTGCCATTTTGGATTTTCATCCTTGTACATAAGTTCAATAGCAACTCCGCGTACAATTAACGCTAATAGAAGTAAAAAGAATGCAATATACAAGCTTTCAGTAATCTTTGCATAAGTTAAGGGAAATGCTGCAAAAGTGCCACCCAATGCAGTAATCAACCAAACCTCGATACCATCCCAGTGGAGTCCGGAGGATATTTGTATTGATTTCTGGGTTTTAGATTCTTTAGAAACAACCTTTTGAAGCATTCCGCTTCCAACAACAAAGGACTCAAGTGACAGGTATACAAGCCAAGCAACAGTAAGTATTATATACCAAATAATTGCTAATAAATCACGAGACAACATTAAATTTCTCCTCCTTCCTCAATAGGACCCTGTATAACTTTTTTGCGTATAAGATAGAAATCCAAGATAAATAGTATGGCATAAAATACTATCAATGCAATCAGTGAGAAAATAACTGATTCAACAGGAACCTTTGATATGCCATCCTCAACAGTCATTAAATTTTGAACCATCCACGGTTGTCTGCCAATTTCAGCTACCATCCAGCCTGCAGATATGGCGATATAGGGAAGAGGGATAGACCACAATGCAATATTCTGAATAATTCTGTTTTTTGTAATCAAACCGGGTCTAATAAACAACAAAGCTAGAAAAGCTATAAAGAAGAAACCTAAGCCCTGCATTAAAGTAAATAAAAGAAATATGGCTCTGGCAGGAGGTTTTCGTGTCAGCTTGTTAAAGGATTGCGATGCTTCTTCCAAAGTTGCGGATGAATTTGCATCTATGGCACTTTCTTCTGAATTGGTATCTTTAGCTGCTTTAATATCTTGACCTCCATCAGCCACCTTATTTCTTAGAATAACTCCCTTGAGAGGTTGAACATCGTTTTGTCCTATATACTTTGCATAAATGTTACCTTGAATTGGCAATAAAATGCTTGTAACAAGTCCGGCAAAAACAGCGATTTTTATTGATTTATTAAAAAAATCTATATGATTGCCTCTCTTTAAATGGTATGCAGCAATACCTATTACTGCAAAAGAAGCAAGAAGAATTGCAGAAAGCTCTGTATGTGCTAACATATATAATGAGTATTTGTTTAAAATGACAGCTTTAAAATCAGTTAGTACAACTTTATTTTCGTCTTCAAGCAATTTATAACCTACCGGGTGCTGCATAAAGGCATTTGCAGTAATGATCCAAACCGAAGAAATGGATGTACCCAAAACTATAAGCCAGGCTACTAATACTCTTAATCTGGCTGTAATCTTATGCCTTTTAAATATCCATATACCTGCAAATGTTGATTCGAGAAAAAATGCAAGTAAAGCCTCAAAAGCAAGTGGAGACCCAAAAACATCCCCCATGAAAACCGAATACTGTGACCAGTTTGTACCAAATTGAATAGCCATTGTTATACCGGTCACAATACCTATTGCAAAATTAATAACAAATAGATTCCCCCAGAAATCAGCCATTTTTTGGTATACTTCATTCTTTTTTACTAAATAGAGTGTTTCAGATACTGCTACTAAAATAATCATTCCAATTGTAAAGGGTACAAATATAAAGTGGAATGCAGCAGTAAAAGCAAATTGAATCCTGCTTAACAGAACTAACATAACCTCACCTTCCCTAACAATATTTCAATACAATTATATGAAATACCACATTTATAGATGTTAAAACAGTAATATATAAATATTGCATAGAACTCTATCCCCTGTGAAAAAATATTTTGTCGAAAAATGACATGTTTTGTAGAATCTGTTGACGTAATGGCACTTGAGCAATATAATAATTTTAGCATAGATAAATTTTAATACTTATTGTTTGGAGAGGGGGGAAACAAAAGCAATATGGATAAAATGAGCTTATTTTCAGTGCTAACCGTCTCAATACCGGAATATATATTGGATATTTATGTAGCTTTTCTGATAACAGGAGAGAAAACTCATCTCTATTTGTCGGATAAGATAAATGTTGTCAGATTGGCTATAACAATTTCGTTGTTGTCAATTGGAGTTTGGGTTGTAAGGGCTGCAATGCCGAATTTATATTTTATTATGATATCAAATTTTTTCCTGTATATTATTATTCTTAAATTTATATATAGTTTTAAATGGACTAAATCAATTATTAATGTTTTGATCATATTTGGAATTTTATTAGCAATTGAAAGTATATATACGCCAATATTTTTTCAGATGTTTAAACTGAATTTGGAAAAATTATTAGGTAGTGATATTGATAGATTGATTTACACAATTCCAGAGAGAATAATGCAGATTTCTATAATAGTTTCCATTTGGAATTGGAATGGAGTTTATATTAATCTAAAGGAATATAAAAAAGCGAGAGTACCATTTATTGTTTTTATAGTAATTTTTATAGCAGTGGAATGGTTTGTATTTCTTATTTTTTGCTTGAGTTTTGACAAATTTACTATTTTGTATAAAGTCATTTTTGCAATAGCATTTCTATGTTTTGCACTTGCCAATTTTTCTATGTTCAAATTTATTTCAACTTTGACTAACTCTATTTTAGAAGATGAATGGGTTAAACAAATAGATTTGAAGAAAAAATATGGTAATGAAAAAAAACAGGTAATTAAATATTTAGAGAATGGGAATGTAGTCTCAGCAATGAATGCTTTAAAAGAAAATTGAAATTACTATGGGGAGGTGAATAAATGTGGAAAAAACAAAAATTTTAAGTAAAATTTGCATTATAGTGTCATTATTGGCGACTCTTTTTTCTTCTACAGCATGTACATCACTTGTTTACCAGCCTAAAACTCCAAAATGCTTGATATAACAGGTATAAAAAAAGGAACGTCATGTTCCTTTTTTTATGTTCAACATATTCCTTATTATACTTTCAACTATATCTATATCCAATTTATTTTCTTTTATCAACCTAGCCAAACGTATAAATTTTTCATCCTTGAGAATAGCCTTTAAATCCTTATCTGCGGCACCATAATATGAGACATCTTCACTTATAGTTTCATTAATATTGGGGATTTTAGTCAATCCAAATAGATAATCTGTAGTAACATTAAAATATTTTGCAATTAACTTAATGGTATCATGATCAGGACTTCTATTTCCAGATTCGTATTTTGATATTGTTGCCCTACTTACTTTCAAATATTTTGCTACAATTTCCTGTGTAATATTTTTGTCTTCGCGTAGATCTTTTAAGATTTCCCCAAAATTCGACATTATTCTCACCCCACTGATATTATATTGAAAAAACGTAATTAATACAACATTATAATTCTTTTAAATATCAAAGTGAGGATATGTGGCAAAATGTAAATAAAATATGTGGTAATGCTGATATGTTCCTAAAGGGAAATGTATACTATATTTTTTTCTTTATATTTAACATACTTTGTATTATATTTTTTACCACATCTATATCAAGGCTGTTTTCGCTAATCAATTTAGCAATATTAATAAATTTTTTATCTTTAAAAATTTCTGTTAAGTCATTTTTTGATGTATTATAATTTGATTCATCTTCAGAAATAATGCAATGGTTGTTATCAAATTCGCCTAAATCAAAAAGATACTCTACAGAAACATCAAAATATCTTGCCAGTAGTTTGAGTGTATAAATATCGGGTTTCCTTTGCCCGGATTCATATTTTGATATGCTTGACCTGCTCAGTTGCAAGTATTTTGCAACAGTTTCCTGTGTATCTTCTTTTAATACGCGAAGGATTTTTAATGTTGTTCCAAGTTTAGTCATTAGTTTCACCTCTTAATCATTTTAGATATACCAAAAAGACTACTCTCTTTTTATATAAATCGCAAAAATGAAACGACATATGAATAATTGGATTTTTGCGATAAGAGCTTTAGGTAATATAAGCGCACAAAAATAAAATGCAAAGTCTTTTGTGCGTTATATATAGTATATCAAAATGTGACAAAAAGTAAATAAAAATTTTAAAAAGCATTGACATGGGACAAAGAGTCACGTATAATATTATTTATATTAAACGCACAAATGATTCTACATTAAATTAATATTGATATTTGTTCGTTTTTGCTTCTTTCCTTCGTCCAAGAAGCCTAATTGATATATAGAATCATTTATGCGAAATCTATAGGTTAAATAATTTGTTGGAAAATAGGATGTGATACTAATGGTGATTAAAAGAGATAAGGTATTAGAGATGATGAGAATTTACTGTGCAGGCAATTATAATAGATTTGGCAGAGAGATAGGAGTTGACCCTGCCCATTTACACAGGTTTTTAAAAACTGGAGTAGGTGGTGGTAAAAAAGTAGTAATGGGAATTTTAAAGTTTTGCAAAGAAAAAAGATTGGATTATGAAGATTATTTAGTATTATAAAAATTATGGGGAGTAAATATAGATATACGAGATTAACTAAAATTTATTTATTAATCTCCTTGGTAAAGCACGAGAAATTTTGATTTTTTCATATTCTTGTGCTTTATTTTGTTTTCTTATAAAAAAATATGGAACTTTCATATTTTTGGATTCGTCTATATAATATAATAAAAAAATATACAAAAAATGGGGGAGGAAATTAAATGAATAAAAGAATAGTTAGTTTGTTAATGGTAGTTATTGTCATTGTATCAATGATTTCAGGTTGTGGATCAAGAAAAGCTGCTACAGAATCAAAGGCTGATAGAGGTACGGAGACAGCAAACAGTGCCCGGAATTATGGCGAGGACCAAGTAATTCTACAATTTAATGAAGACATTGAAGATGGAGAAAATGGAGAGTCTCCTAAAACCTCTGAAAGAGATGATAGTGGTAATACCTATGCAATAACAGGTACTGGAACTACTTTTCAGCCGTCAAAAGTAAATATTTTGGAACAGAGAAAAATCATCAGAAATGCAAATGTATCAATTGAAGTAGAGGACTTTGATAAAACTTACGGACAAATCAGTTCAATCATAAATGGTATAGGTATAATTCAGGAAACCAGTATTAAAAAGAATCCTAAATATATAAATGGCGAAAAGGTAATACAAACATTAGGCTATATTACAATAAGAGTATATTCTGATAGATTTGAATCAGTCTTAAGTGACGTCAGGGGTTTAGGAGACCTTCTTGATCAAAATGTAACCAGTAATGATATTACTGATCAATTTTTTGATACTGAGGCTAGACTTAAAGTTCTGAAGATTGAGTATGATCTAGTAGAAGACTATTTAAAGAAAGTAACAGATTTAGATGCTATATTTAAAACGCAGAAAAGACTTACTGAACTAAGACAGGAAATTGAGAATTTAACAGGTACATTAAATAAATGGAAAGATTTAGTTGATTTATCAACTATAAGAATTAATATCAGTGAAAAACTACCGGAAGTTCCTGAAGAAAACTTAAAAGAAAAATCGTATTTTAGTAAGCTTGCATCAGGATTTCTAGATAGTTCAAAAGGTGTAATAGAATTTTGCGGAGCATTTTTTATCTTTATGGCTCAAGCAATCCCGGTACTTATTATTTTAGTTATATTTGGATTTGTTTTGGTGTTTTTATATAAAAAAATATTATTGCCAATTATGAAAAAAAATAGACCTAAAGATCAAAATAGAGAAATGTAAATTATATAGTATACAAA
>CAYYEC010000047.1:0-13127 GCA_964470745.1 uncultured Eubacteriales bacterium
ACGTACAGTATAGCTACTGGTATAGCAGCAGGACTTATTTCTTACCCTATAATGAAGATATTTAAAGGTAAGGCAAAAGAAGTTCATCCTATTCTATATGTACTTGCAATATTATTTATACTAAGATTTGTATTAATACCTTTATAATATATGAAGTTTACAATAAAGTCTGATAAGTGTGCTTATCAGACTTTATTAATATCTTGAGGAACGATGAAATAATAATAACCGCTTCAAAATGGGAAATTATTATTTCATCGTTCCTCAAGATATTATTTTGCAAAATAAGTATCAATAAGTTTTTCCGCCAGCCTTTTACTTGCGTTGGCCTGGGCCACAAGCATTACAACTGCTAAAAACATTTCGGCGATCTCTCTATCGCTTTCAATTTTTTCTACTTTGTTTTTAATCAAATCAAATTTTTTACTAAAAATATCACCAAAATCACTAAATTCCTTATCTACTATATCTAAATAAGTAGAATAAATATCTTCTAATGAAATTATGTTATCTTCAGTTTTACTTATATCATTTAAAATTGGTCCAAAAAGTGAATGAATATCTCCTATTGATAAGATCTTCTTTAGGTTATAAACGATAATAAGTAAAATAATATGATCTTTACTTTATTTTTTATTTACTGAAGGCATCAGTATTTCTGCCTTAGTATAGTTATTGATCATAGTTTTTGTGAGCTGTTTATCATCCTCATCCCTTTTTAAATGTGCAAACTTATTATTAATAAAAGTAGTTACCTGATCCATATACAATCCCATGTCGGGAATTTCTGAAAGCTTTATATTATCAGTCAAAGATAATTCTTCAATAACTTTTGCGATATCTTCTTTCTTCATAAAATAATCACCTCTTAAATTTATTATATGGTATTAAAAACTATATTACAAGACTTTAAAAACGATAAATTGAGATAATCAAAGCAATTTGAAGAAAATTGATAAAAAAATAACAATATCATACGAGAATGAATACTGGAATACATAGTTAAAATAAATAGAGTTTGTAGTATTCAATACTATGTGATATGATAATTACATCGACAACACAAAGAAGTACATACTACAATTGAGCTTATTAGTGAAAGGGGGAATAAGTAGGATGTCAAATATTATAAAGATTAAGAGTGCTTTAGCTGTAGGACTCTGGATTATATTTTTTAGCGTTAAAAGAGTTGTTGATCCAATATTTACTACAGAACAAGCACTAAAGCAAATGGAGGATACAGCAGCATCTTTTTATAGTCCGTCAATATATCAACAGTTGTGGAGTTTTGCCTGGTTGATTCCATTATTTATTTGCTTGGTAATTTTTAAAAATGAAATTACAAATTTTTATTACAAAAAAAGAGGGGGATTTTGATTATGAAAATAGCAAAGAAAACAATTATTATTACAATGAGTTTATTAGTGATGACAGTAGTATTTGTGGGGTGTAAGCCATATGATAAGCCTGAATTAGTTACAATTGAACCATCTCAGACTGCATTTTTAATACCATTAGTAGGTAAGACTTCCGATCAGACAGAATTCATGAGTGAGAAATTTTTAGAAGGAGCAAAGGTAGCTACAAAAGAAATTCAAATACCTCATAGATGGCTACAGGAAGGAAGGGTGGAATATACTGGTAAGTGGATTCCATCAGCGAAATTAATTGTAGTCGAAAGAAAACCTGAAACAAGGGAATGGACAGAAACTTCGGGAACAGGTACTTCTTCGAAAAATGAGGGAATTGTTGCAGAATCAAAAGAATCAATAAGCTTTATGGCAAGAATGAATTGTTCCGCTCAGATAGATGAATCAGATGCAGTAAAATTTTTATATAGATATAATAATAAGGCATTATCTGAAATCATGGATTTTGAATTAAGAGCAAGAGTTGAAAGTAATTTTGTTGAAGAATGTGCAAAGCTGTCATTAGAAGAAATTCTAATCAAAAAAGGTGAAATTATGGAAAATGTAAGAGAGGATGTTAAACAATATTTTAAGGAAAGAGGCATAACAGTAACTTCGTTAGGATTAAAAGGAGACTTTACATACGTAAATTCAGAAATACAAAAGTCAATAGATGAAAAGTTTAAATCAGCACAGGCCTTAATAACTCAAAAAAATGAAAATGAAAGAATTGTAAGCAAAGCAAAAGCTGATGCGGAAGCTATTAAAATACAAGCAGAAACAATTAAAGACACTATTAGACTTAAGGAATTAGAAGTACAGGCAAAAACTATCGAGAAATGGGATGGTAAAATGCCTCAGTTTATGGGAGGAGAAAGTGGAACAATTTTAAATATACCTTTTAATTAATATTAATAAGACCAGATGGCAGTTTGTACTATAGATTATGAAGATATCACAGACAATATTTGCAAGCGCATGAAGAAGGCGCTGCGACAGACAGAGTTACTATTCTTCTCAACAAGAGACTTCCAAAGTTTGTATCATGTGACTCCAAAAAAATAAGCTTGTTAACAAAACAAATATTTTGAGAAGAATAGTAACTGTTACCTTAGAAAAAAGGAGGAGTAATAATGCAATTTGCTTCAATTTCATTTACAATGACAGGAACATGTATTGCTGCAATTGGATTTATAATAAGACAATTTAGCTTAGTTAATATAATTTTAGGATATGATCCTGATAAAGTGGTTAACAAGAAGGGGATGGCTAGATGGGTTGGCAAAAATCTTATGCTGATGGGTTTAACTTGTGCATTGCCAAGCTTTATACGAATGTTTATTATTAACTATGAAGGCTTTATTCCTTTATTTATTGAAGCTGCTTTGTATTTAAGCATTATTGGCTTTTTTAGTCTAAGGCTGGCCAATGGATATAAGATGTTCGAAAAACCATAATTATTATTGGTTTATCAAGGATTCTTTTTATTGCCATATTTCAATTATATATGCTATAATCAAAAGTATCATTTATGAGTTATATAACTTTAGGTGCATGATTTGGCACTTGTTATATTAAAAAAATGTAAAGGATTAAGCGCGAAATATATAATATTCATGTTTGGAAGGGGAAATCTGGTTTAAGGTACTATTTGAATTTTTCTGAAATTCCCTTAGTGAAAATAAGGAGGTTGATATGAAAAAAATCTACATTATTTTTGCTATAGCTATAATTTTAATAACGGTATTTGTTTTCATGGATTTTAAATTTGAAGAAGAAAATACAGATTTTTCAACATCATGTAATGATTCAGCTAAAAAAATTATTATGGGCTTTTCTCAAATTGGCTCTGAAAGTGAATGGCGAACAGCAAGCTCGAGATCGATTACTGAAGCAGCACAGGATGCTGATATAGAATTAAAATTTATGGATGCCCAGCAAAGACAGGAAAATCAGATTAAGGCCATTAGAGGGTTTATTGCACAGAGGGTTGATATAATTGCATTTACACCAATAATTCAGACTGGATGGGATTCTGTTTTAAGAGAAGCAAGAGATGCTGACATTCCTGTTATATTAGTTGATAGAACAATTGATACTGAAGATTCTTCTTTATATGATGCATACATAGGGTCAGATTTTCTTGGAGAGGGAAAAAAGGCAGGCAAGTGGTTGGAAGATAGATTAAGTGGAATTGACAAGGAGATTAATATTTTTGAGATTGAAGGTACTATAGGTTCTGCTCCGGCTATAGAAAGAAAAGAAGGATTTTACAGTATTATAAAGGATCATAAGAACATGAAAATAATTAAGTCAATAGCTGCAGATTTTATGCGTTCAAAAGGAAAAGAAGTGATGGAGGATTATCTAGAATCTCAAGGTTTAGGAATTGATGTTATCTATTCCCATAATGATGATATGGCATTAGGAGCAATTGAGGCATTAGAAGAAGCTGGTTTGAGGCCGGGAAAAGATATAGTGATAATATCAGTAGATGCAGTAAGAGGAGCTTTTGAGGCAATGATTGAAGGAAAATTAAATTGTTCAGTAGAATGTAATCCATTATTGGGTCCACAATTAATGAAATTAGCAAAAAATATTGTTATGGGTAAGGATGTTCCCAAAAAAACTATTGTGAATGAAGCTATATTTACTCAAGAAAATGCTAAGAGTGAGCTACCAAATAGAAAATATTAATTGAAAATAAATGGAGGAAAAAATGGTGAATAGTTTTTTTCCTGAATTAATTCATAAATATAGTATAAATAAAAATAAAATCAGTTCAAATATTAAGCTTTCAATTAGAAGTAAAATCCTTATATCTTTTGTTATTATAATATTAGTAATGATTAGTCTAAATTTGATGCTTTTACTTAGCTCATTAAAATATAATAAACAATATAAAACTATAGTGAATAATATAACAACTATAAACAGGATAAATGGCATTTTAAAAACTAGAATTGATTTGGAAATGTGGAATATAGTTGCAGGGAAAACTGAGTTTAAAGATGGAAATCAATATGAAATAATAAATGACGCAAAACAAAGTATCAGAGAAATTATGGATAATGTAAGACTAGAAGAAAATAGAATAAGATTAGATGTTACATTAAGGACTATAGATACACTTACAAACTATGTTGATATAATGGGAAAGCAGATTGAAAATAAAAGTAAAGTTGCAGAAAATGAAAAAATTCTAGATGAAATAAGATCTGTTTCTTCTTTAATCGAAGATAATATCCAGGAATTCATATTGAATGAAATAACTTCAAGTGAAAAAGTAAGTGAAGACTTAGAGAGAAATACAAGCAGATGGCTTCTAACAAATCTTATTGTTATAGGAGTTACATTGCTTTTTTCAATGCTAATGGCTTGGATTATCTCAGGAAGTATTACCAAGCCTATAAGGGAACTACATAAAACTACTGCTTTGATAGCAAAGGGTAATTTTGATGTAAGGGTTGAACAGAATAGTGTTGATGAAATTGCAGGTTTGAGTAGAAGCTTTAATACAATGATTGTTAAAATAAAAGAGCTTATTGAGAGGAATAAAAAGGAACAGGAAAATTTAAAGAAATCAGAGCTTAAAGTAATGCAGGCTCAAATAAATCCCCATTTTCTATATAATACTCTAGATACAATTGTATGGATGGCAGAAGCAAATAATATGAAGCAGGTCATAGAAATAGTAAGAGCATTATCCAATTTTTTTAGGATTACATTGAGTCGTGGGAAAGATTGGATAAGTGTTCAGGATGAAGTAGAGCATGCGAAGAGCTATTTGATAATACAAAAAATCAGGTATAGGGATATTTTAAATTTCAGCTTCGATATAGGTGAAGAAATGTTTAGCCATGCAATTTTAAAGTTGACATTACAGCCAATAATAGAAAACGCTTTATATCATGGTATAAAAAACAAGAGATCAGGTGGGATACTACAGGTTAAGGGATATAAAGATGAAGACAGGTTGATATTTGAAGTCATGGATGATGGTATGGGTATGACAAAAGAACGGCTTAGCGAAATCCAAACAGAACTTAATGTGGATTCTATTGAGCCAGTTCAAAAAGAAAGTGGATTTGGCCTAAATAATGTACATAGCAGAATAAAACTTTACTACGGTAAACAATATGGAATATCTATAGAAAGTAAGTATAAAGAAGGAACAAAAGTAACAATTTGTATACCTGCGTGAGAATCTTTAATTTGTGCTATAGATAAGATAAAGGGTGAATGAGATGTACAAAATTTTTATAGTTGAAGATGAGATAGTAGTAAGGGAAGGCATAAGAGATAATATTGACTGGGAAAGCACTGATTTTATTATGGCGGGGGAAGCTCCTGATGGTGAAATGGCTTTACCTTTAATCCAGGAAATTAAGCCGGATATTCTCATAACTGATATAAAGATGCCTTTTATGGATGGTTTAGAATTGTGTCGTATTGTTAGAAAGAGCATGCCGTGGATAAAAATAGTGATAATAAGTGGACATGATGAATTTAATTATGCTAAGGAAGCTATAAGTATAGGGGTTACAGAATATATGTTAAAGCCTGTAAGCTCCGTAGAATTGCTTAAACAGCTAAATAAAGTAGCTATAAAAATTGAAAATGAAAAAGAAGAAAAAGCAAATATAGAAAAAATAAAAAATCAGTTAAATAGTAACCGGGAATCAATAAAAGAAAAATTTCTAAATGAAGTATCCCTGGGTATAATTACCACTAAAGAAGCTCTGGAAAAGGCATCTTACTTTAATATAGATTTAGTTTCAAGATATTATCTTGTTGAAATAATTGAAATAGAAAAAAGTGAAAATATCAAATATTTTAATCAAGAAGAGTTATTAGAAATTGATATTATTATTTCTAATTATATTGAAAAAAATCCTGAAATAATCAGGTTTAAAAGAAACTTAGAAGAGTTTGTATTAATTATAAAGGGAGAATCTGAAAAAGATCTTGAGGAGATTTCTTATAGGACTGCCCAGTCTATAAAATATGAAGTTGAAAGAACTACAGAATGCATTCTTTCCATAGGGATTGGAAGTGTTCAAGAAAGAGTTCATGGAATAGCATATTCATTTAAAGATGCGTCTACTGCTAACAGACAGAAAATATTGCTGGGAAAAGGGAAAATAATTGATATAAATGATATAAAGATAGATAAGGAAGAAAGTAGACTGCTTGATATAAGTAAAATAAGTATTACTGATTTTCTAAAAGTAGGCTCTAAGCAAAGTATCAATGGTTTTTTAGATGAATATATAAAATGCCTAAATACTACTGGCCTAAAATCAATAATGTATATACATTATGCTTTTTTAAACATTGTATTAAATACTGTTAAATTTATTGAAAACCTGGAAGGTGATAATAAAAAAGTAATAGAAGAAATATCAAATTCAGAAAACACTTTATTGGGAATCGTTTCTATAAATCAATTCAAAGAGCAGGCTTTTAATATTTTATCGAAGGCTTTTGACTATCGAGACAACATTGTGGAAAGTAAATATTTAAATGTAATTGCAATGGCAAAAAAATATATAAATGAAAACTATTCAGATTCTTCAATGTCATTAAATTCTGTTGCAGCCTTTGTAAATATCAGTCCAAGTCATTTTAGTACCATATTCAGCCAGGAAACTGGAGAAACATTTATTGAATATTTGACGAAGACAAGAATAAATAAAGCTATGGAATTATTAAAGACAACATCTCAAAAAACTTTTGAAATATCTTATGCTGTTGGATATAATGATCCTCATTATTTTAGTCATCTTTTTAAAAAAGTGACTGGAAGAACTCCAAGAGAGTTTAGGATAAATGAATAACTTATAAATTTTAATTTATTGATTATTATATATGAATGTTATTTTTCTTTGCTCAACATACAAAAAATCAAAAGAAAAAACAGCTAAATCAAAAAAAAATTAACTTAATTTTAAAAAAAACTAGAAGATTTAAAATCAAAAAAAATTTTTAAACTATTTTAAAATCTATATTCATTGTTTGAAAACTATATAAATTTTATAATTTATTTATCAGATGTAGAGATTGGGCAAGTAGGTTTACTGGATATTATTAGCCTCGCTTACTTTTATCTATAAATGATTAATAAAAAATTTTTATTAGGAGGAAAAAATAATGGGAATGAAAAAAATTATCAAAGCAGTTTCATTGATGATGGTGTCAGCAATGATGGTGTCAATGGTAGCTTGCACTGGGGCAAGTAAAACAGCTCCAGCGACTTCTTCGGAAACAAAGGCTGAAACTAAAGCAGACAAAAAAATAGTATTAGGATTTTCACAAATTGGGGCAGAAAGTGAATGGAGAACAGCTAATACTGAATCAATTAAGCAAGCAGCTGCTGATGCAGGTATAGAATTAAAATTTGCTGATGCACAAAATAAACAGGAAAACCAGATTAAAGCAATTAGATCATTTATTGCACAAAAAGTTGATGTTATAGCATTTTCACCGGTTGTTGAAACTGGCTTTGAAACAGTTCTAAAAGAAGCTAAAGCGGCTGGAATACCAGTTATACTTACAGATAGAGCAGTTGATGTAGATGATGATTCTTTATATGTAACATTTATGGGATCTGACTTCGAAATAGAAGGAGAAAGAGCTGCTAACTGGCTAATAGAATATATGGATAAAAAAGGTAAAACAGGTGATATAAACATAGTTGAACTTCAAGGTACTGTAGGTTCAGCTCCAGCAATTGACCGTAAAGACGGATTTGAAAAGATCCTTAAAGATCATCCAAATTATAAGATAATCAAATCACAAACTGGTGACTTTACTCGTGCATTAGGTAAAGAAGTTATGGAAGCTTTCTTAAAATCAGATGGAGATAAAATTGACGTATTATTTGCACACAATGATGATATGGCAATTGGCGCAATACAAGCAATCGAAGAATATGGTAAAAAACCAGGTGAAGATATTACAATCGTATCAATCGATGGTGTTAAAGGTGCGTTTGAAGCTATGATAGCTGGTAAATTAAATTGTACAGTAGAATGTAGTCCTCTTCTTGGACCACAATTGATGCAATCGGTTAAAGATTTAATGGCAGGTAATGAACTACCTAAGAGAATAGTAACTGAAGAAGGCGTATTTCCGGCAGAAGTTGCTGCTGAAGAATTCCCAAATAGAAAATATTAAGATTTAGTTAAAACAAGAATTTGTGATAAAACCACTCCTATCCTATTGTACCTTGGGAAAAACAAGGATGATTAATTCATTTCTTGTAAGGAGTGGTTTTGTTTTTAAAAATTATTATTTAAAATGGTGAGAAAATTAAGGAGGTGCATTTTAGAATGTCAAGCAATCCAATTTTAAATATGGTAGGGATATACAAAGAGTTTCCAGGCGTAAAAGCACTTTCTAATGTGGATTTTAAATTAGGAACAGGTGAGATCCATGCACTTATGGGGGAAAATGGAGCAGGAAAGTCAACATTAATTAAATCACTTACAGGTGTTTATAAAATAGAAAAAGGCGAAATTTTTCTAAATGGAAAAAAGGTTGAGATAGATTCGCCACATGAAGCTCAAATGTTAGGTATAAGTACAGTTTACCAGGAGGTAAACTTATGTCCGAATTTAACTGTAGCTGAAAACATTTTTATTGGTAGAGAGCCAATTAAGAGTTTTAAAATTGATTGGGATGAAATTAATAAAAGAGCAAAAACTATCCTTTCAAGACTGGATATTAATATAGATGTTACAATGACACTTGACAGCTATTCTATTGCTATACAGCAAATGGTTGCAATTGCCAGGGCTCTTGAGATATCTGCAAAGGTGTTGATCTTGGATGAGCCTACTTCAAGCCTTGATACCAATGAGGTAAACAAGCTTTTTGAAGTTATGAGGAAATTAAGAGAAGATGGGTTGGGTATTATTTTTGTAACGCATTTTCTTGATCAGGTATACGAAGTGTGTGACAGAATAACTGTTCTGAGAAATGGTCAACTGGTAGGAGAATATGAAATTGAATTTCTGCCAAGAATTGAATTAATATCTAAAATGATAGGAAAAGAATTTGATTCTTTTGAATCTATGAAGAAATCTGTAAGTACTATGGAAAAAGAGAATTCTGAAAACAGTTTTATAAGATTAAAAGGGCTGGGACAGAAGTCAACTATCAGTTCAGTAGATTTAAATATTAATAAAGGTGAAGTAATAGGTTTAGCAGGGTTATTAGGTTCTGGAAGAAGTGAAATTGCAAGGTTGATATTTGGAGTTGATAAGGCTGATTCCGGTGAAATCTACATAGAAGGTAAAAAGGTAACTATTACATCACCGGGAGAAGCTATGACTCATCAAATGGCTTTTTGTCCTGAAGATAGAAAAGTAGAAGGTATTATAGGAGACTTAACCATAAGAGAAAATATTATTTTGGCTATACAATCCCAAAAAGGATGGTTTAGATATATTGGTAGAAAGGAACAGGAAGAGATAGCAAACAAGTATATTAAGCTTCTAAATATAGTTACACCAAGTTGTGAACAGAAAATAGAGAACTTAAGCGGAGGTAATCAACAAAAGGTTATTCTTGCCAGATGGTTGGTGACTGAACCAGAATTATTAATACTTGATGAACCAACCAGAGGTATAGATGTTGGTGCAAAGGCCGAAATTCAGAAGTTGGTACTTGAATTAGCTGAGGAAGGCATGTCTATAATGTTTATTTCCTCTGAGCTGGAAGAAACAGTAAGATGTTGCAACAGAGTAGTTGTGTTATGTGATAGAAAAATTGTTGGAGAACTTTCTTCAGAAGAAATAAGTGAAAATAAAATTATGCAAATTATCGCAAAGGAGGCATAGGGATGAAAAACTTATTAAATATGCTGAAGCGCTTTTCAAAATGGAGATTATTTGGTCCATTTATTACATTGGCTTTGGTTCTTATGTTTAATGTGATATTTACACCTGGGTTCTTTCATTTGGAGATCAAAGATGGGCATTTGTTTGGAAGTCTAATAGATATACTAAACCGTGGTTCGAGTACCATGATTATGGCTGTAGGATTAACATTTGTAGTGGCTACGGGAGGTATTGATATTTCAATAGGATCCATGATAGCTATAACAGGTGCTGTAGCAGCGACATTAATTGGTGGAGAACTGGTAATTGTTGATGGCGTTCAAGAGTATGTATCATTACTACCTATGCCTATTGCTATATTAGCAGCTCTGGCTGTTGCTATTGCTCTTGGAATGTGGAATGGAACTCTTGTTGCCAGGATAGGAATTCAGCCTGTAGTCGCTACATTAATATTACTTACTGCCGGTAGAGGTATCGCACAATTATTAACTAAAGGACAAATAATTACTATATATTATAAACCATATCATTTTATTGGTACAGAATACTTACTCGGATTACCATTCTCAATTTATATAGTAGTATTTATATTAATTCTCTCATTATTGACTGTTAAGAAGACAGCTCTTGGATTGTTTATTGAGTCAGCAGGATGTAATCCTGTTGCCAGCAAATTTGCAGGAATAAAAGTTAAGAAGATAATTTTTTGGTCATATGTTTTTTGTAGTTTTTGTGCAGGTATAGCTGGATTAATTATTAGCTCAAATGTTAAGAGTGCAGATGGGAACAATGCAGGTCTGTTTAAAGAAATGGATGTTATTCTAGCAGTAGCACTTGGAGGTAATTCTCTAAATGGAGGAAGATTCTCTTTAGTGGGAAGTGTTATTGGAGCATTGATTGTTCAATCCATTGATACAACAATATATTCAGTAGGTATTCCTCCACAAATAAGTAAAATTATTAAAGCTGTTGCTGTAATTATAATATGTTTGGCACAGTCTCAACCGTTTAATGATAAAATGTCAAAAGTTTTTAAAAAAAGAGGGGGTCTAAAATATGAAGAAAATGCAGTTAAATTATAAGTATTTACCTCTGACGATAACAATTTTATTATTTGTTGTATTGTTTATGGCAGGTTCCTTAAAATATACAGGTTTTTTCTCATTACAAGTTATAATGAATTTATTTATTGATAATGCTTTCCTTATAATAGCAGCTATAGGTATGACATTTGTTCTTTTAACAGGAGGAATCGATATTTCGGTTGGATCTGTAATTGCTTTAAGCTGTATGATAGCAGCCGATTTACTTGAAAATAAGCATATGAACCCGTATCTTGTTATGTTGATTGTATTACTTGTAGGTACAACAATTGGGTTTATTATGGGATATCTTATTCACTACTTTAAATTGCAGCCATTTATTGTTACTCTGGCTGGACTGTTCTTTGCACGTGGATTATGCTATATAATCAGTATAGGAAGTATAAGCATAAATGACCCTATATTTAAGAATATATCCCAGTTTAGAATACCATTGCCGGGAAACGCATTTGTATCAATTAGTGTTATTATTACGATAGCTATGATTATACTTGCAGTTTATTTAGCTCATTATACAAAATTCGGAAGAACAGTCTATGCAATAGGTGGTAACGAGCAGTCAGCACTTCTTATGGGATTACCTGTTGCAAAAGTTAAAGTTTTGGTATATACCCTGAATGGTTTTTGTGCAGCATTATCAGGTCTCGTATTTTCCTTTTACATGCTTTCAGGCTATGGACTAACAGGTGTAGGTATGGAAATGGACGTAATTGCATCAGCAGTTATAGGTGGTACATTATTGACAGGTGGAGTAGGATTTGTTATAGGTTCTGTATTTGGAGCATTAATACAAGGTATTATCCAAACAATAATTACCTTTCAGGGAACATTAAGCCCTTGGTGGACAAGGATAATTGTAGCATTGCTAATATGTGTATTTCTTTTATTGCAGAGAATGCTGCAATCTTTTAAGGTAAAAAAAGCATAGTACTTTTGAATATTATTTTTGATCAGACAGATATAATTGATTTTAATACGGATTTAAGGGTATAATTTAGTAGTTATTATATTAAACGTACAAATGATTCTACATCAAATTAATATTGATATTTGTTCGTTTAATGAGTTTTATAGGTGTAGATTTCGCGTAAGTTAAATTAAAATGCAGAATCATTTATGCGAAATCTATAATATAAATTTTAATAACTGACATATAATATCGGAGGTTTGATTATGATAAATTTTGAGTTTTTAAGTCCTACAAAAATAATATTCGGAAAAGGTACTGAAAGTAAGGTTGGTAGTGAGACTTGTAAATATAGCAAAAAGATTTTACTTCATTATGGAGGCGGAAGCATAAAAAGATCCGGTCTTTATGATAAGGTAGTTAAGTCTTTAAGTGAAAGTGGAGTGGAATTTCTTGAGCTTGCAGGAGTTAAGCCAAACCCAAGGCTTAACATGGTTAATGAAGGTATTGAATTATGTCGTAAGGAAGATATCAACTTTATACTTGCTGTGGGTGGTGGAAGTGTAATTGATTCTGCTAAAGCTATTGCAATGGGAATACCATATAAAGGTGATGTGTGGGATTTCTATACAGGTAATGCAGAAGCTAAGGAAGCGCTGCCAATCGGAGTAATTCTTACAATTCCTGCGGCAGGTAGTGAAGCAAGTCCAGCTACGGTTATTACAAATGAAGATGGATGGTATAAGCGTGGAGTAAATGCGGAGGTACTAAGACCCGTTTTTTCCATACTAAATCCGGAACTTACATACACGCTGCCGCTAAACCAGACTGTTGCAGGTGCAGCTGACATAATGGCCCATAT
>CAYYEC010000048.1:0-12117 GCA_964470745.1 uncultured Eubacteriales bacterium
TAGCTTGTATTGATGGACTAAAAGGATTTCCGGACGCAATAAATGCAGTCTTTCCAAAAACAACAATACAGACATGCATAATACATCAAATTAGAGAAAGTTCGTATAATAAAAGAATGAAAGAGAATGAACTAAATAGAGCACTTAATGATGATCGTGCATCAATAGAAGAGATTATTCCCTATCAATTAAATTAGATGAGAGTATTAATTTTTATATGAAAGCCTTTAGAAAAGAAGTATGAGAGCTGTAATTTTATGTTAACTAAAATTAGTGTTTGAATTTATCTGAATTATACGGTATAATAACTTCGCACTATATTTTAATGATTTCTATAGTGCTATTTTGTAACGTTATTTGGAGGTCTTATGTACAAAAGGACTGTTTTAGACAATGGGCTTAGAATTGTATGCGAAAATATTCCATATGTTCGATCAATTTCATTAGGAATTTGGGTTGGAACTGGCTCTAGAAATGAAACGATAGCCAATAGTGGGATTTCTCATTTTATAGAACACATGTTATTTAAAGGAACAAAAAATCGGACTGCAAAAGAAATAGCCCAGTCAATTGATAACATAGGTGGCCAACTAAATGCTTTCACAGGAAAAGAATGCACATGTTATTATACAAAAACACTTGATTCAGATATAGACATTGCAATTGAAGTTTTAGCAGATATGATGTTTAATTCAAATTTTTCTAAAAAAGATATTGATATTGAGAGAAAAGTTATATTAGAAGAGATAGGAATGTATGAAGATTATCCAGAAGAGATGGTTCATGATATTTTATCAGAAACTGTTTGGAAGGATAATTCGTTAGGCTATCCTATTTTGGGAACAAGTGATTCTCTTAAATTAATAAATAAAGATTTGTTTAACGAGTATATGATAAAAAACTATACTCCTGATAACTGCGTTATTTCTGTTGTTGGGAATTTTGATTATGAAAAGTTAGTTCACTTAATAACTAAATACTTTGGAGATTGGAAAAGCGATAAAGAGTTAGTTCAAGGCTTTGAACCTTCAATTTTCACAAAAGATATTAAAATTAAGCAAAAAGATACAGAGCAGGTTCATGTATGCTTGGGTTTTAATGGAATAGAACACGGAAAAGATGAATTATATACTCTTCTAGCTATAAATAATATTCTTGGTGGTGGAATGAGTTCACGGCTTTTTCAAAAAATTAGAGAACAGGAAGGATTGGTATATTCAATTTATTCATATCCTTCTTCCTATAAAGATGCAGGTTTATTTACTATCTATGCAGGTATGAATCCGGAACAATATGAGAATGTTTTAAATTTGATTTGTCTGGAATTAAATTTACTACTTGAAAAAGGTATAAGCGAAGATGACTTGGAAAAATCAAAAAATCAGTTAAAGGGTAGTTACATACTTGGACTTGAGAGTACTAGCAGTAGAATGAATAGTATTGGTAAGTCAGAGTTGATGCTGGAAAAGATTAATACACCTGATAAAATTCTAGAGAAAATTGATGAAATTAATCCTTTTGGAGTTAGAGAATTGATTAAAAGAATTTTTAATATGGACATGATGAGTTTTTCTGCTATAGGAAAAATTAGAAATGATATTGATTACAGTAAAATATTAAAATTTTAAAATAATTTGTTTCCATAAGGAATAAAGCCAAAGCTAATGGGCGTGGAGTCCATTGGTTTTGGCTTTTTCTATTCTATTGCAAGAAACCAAGAAATGATCTGTGCATGTGATGTAGAGGTTGTTTCTTATGCATGTAACTAAAATTTGTAATTTGATTATGTAAAAAATGACAAGCACTTATAAATATTAATATACATAATATGTAATAGCTGTTATAGGGATTTGCAATTAAAGGTATATGCAAAGCTTAAGTTATATTAAAAGGTATATAGTTTTTTGAAATATATGTAAATAATTGAAATCAATAATTTACATATTGATAAGACATATTTACCTAAGGGGGAAAATAAATGTTAAGTCAAAGGAGATATACTGTTATAGGTGGAGATTTAAGAAATATCAAATTAGCAAATTTGCTTTCTCAGGAAGGAAATGATGTTAACATATTTGGATTTAATAATGCGAGCTTTGAATTAGGTGCTGAGGAATGTGATGATTTAAATAAATGCATTAAAAATTCTGAAATTGTAATAGGTCCAATACCTTGTTCTACTGATAACGAAACAATAAATACTCCATTCAACAGTGATAAAATATACATAAATGATATTTTTAAAATGATGTCAAAAAATCAACTTTTTATAGCTGGTAGAATAAGTAGCAAAATTGAGCAACTATCTAAGGTATATAATGTTTATTCTATTGATTTATTGGACAGAGAAGAATTGGCCATATTAAATGCTATACCTACAGCAGAAGGCGCAATTCAAATAGCTATGGAAGAGACTCCGAAAACATTACATAATAGTAAAATTTTAGTTCTTGGGTTTGGTAGAATAGGAAAGGTTCTTGCAAAAATGTTACATGGCATTGGAGCAAATGTATATGTTGAAGCTAGAAAATATATGGATTTAGCATGGATTAAAAGTTATGGATATAACGATATAAATCTATCTGATTTAAAGGATAATATTTCTGGTTATGATATAATTTTTAATACCATTCCTTCAATAATATTAGATGCTAAACTACTTGAGAAGATAGATAAAGACTGCCTTATAATAGATTTAGCTTCAAAGCCGGGTGGGGTAGATTTTAATGAGGCTAGTAAGCTGGGATTAAAAACTATATGGGCCTTATCTTTACCAGGCAAAGTCGCACCTCTAACAGCTGCTTCAATAATAAATAATACAATTCACAATATTTTAGAAGATTTGGGGGTGTAAAGATGCTGCTTAAAGGTGTAAAGGTCGGTTTTGCTCTTACTGGCTCATTTTGTACTTTGGGAAAAATAATGCCTGAAATTGAAAAATTAGTTAAAAAGGGTGCTTATGTATATCCAATAATTTCAGAGGCAGTAGATAAATATGATACGAGATTTGGAATGGCAGAGGATTGGAAAAATAAATTAAAAAGTATAACTTCAAACACTATAATTTCTTCAATTGTTGAAGCTGAGCCAATAGGACCAAAATCATTACTTGATATAATTGTAGTTGCACCATGTACAGGGAATACTGCAGCAAAAATAGCAAATGCTATAACAGATACGCCTGTAACAATGGCATGTAAGGCGCATTTAAGAAATTTGAAACCTGTTGTACTAGGTATTTCAACTAATGATGGGCTATCTGTAAATGCGAAGAATATAGGTGCTCTTATGAACATGAAAAATATTTATTTTATTCCTTATGGTCAAGATAATTCAATATCGAAACCAAATTCACTGGTTGCTAACTTTGAATTAATTATTCCAACGATACAAGATGCTTTACAAGGAAAGCAAATACAACCAATACTGCTGTAAATTGCGAATATCTGGATATTTAAGGCGACGACAACCCAGCAATACGAAACATATGCTAAAAGATATGGTGCGAATTTGCTGAATGGTGTACTAGAGTTCCATATCTGTAAAAAGGAGGAGTGAAAATATTTAAATAATTTCTGCATTAGGTGGTTTAACGTAGCTATTTAAATAGCCTACGTCTAACCACTTTTTTTTATTTTATTATTTATATTTTTATACATACTTGTTGTAAAATAACCAATTTATGTTATACTATAAAAATAAATTAACTAAATTACTTTAAAATTTTAAAATAAATTATTAAATTATTTAGGAGGAATGAAATGGATATACAATCAACTTTTAATTTTTGGTTAGAAAATGAGTATTTTGATGAAGAAACTAGAAATGAATTAAGGACTATAAAAGATGACCCAAAAGAAATTGAAGAAAGATTTTATAGAGAATTAGAATTCGGAACAGGTGGATTAAGAGGTATAATAGGAGCTGGAACAAATAGAATAAACAAGTACATTATAAGAAAAGCTTCACAAGGTTTAGCTAATTATATAATAAAACAAGGAGAAAGTTCTAAAAATAAGGGTATTGCAATTGCATACGACTCGCGTTATAAATCACCGGAATTTGCTCTTGAAGCCGCTAAGGTTTTTGCTGGGAATGGAATCAAAGCATATCTTTTTGATGAATTAAGACCAACGCCAGAATTATCTTTTGCAGTGAGATGTTTAGATTGTATTGCTGGTATTGTGCTTACAGCAAGTCATAATCCAAAGGAATATAATGGATATAAGGTTTATGGAGAAGATGGCGGACAGTTACCACTTGAGGCTTCAGAAGCAGTTTTAGAAGAGATAACAAATATTACAGATATTACAAAAGCAAATATAATTGAAAAAGAAGAGGCTGTTGATAAGGGCCTTCTAGAAATTATCGGTAAAGAAATTGATGATTCATATATGGAAAAGCTTAAAACCTTATGTATAAATAAAAAGGTTTTAAATACTGTAGCCAAGGACTTCAAAGTAGTTTATACCCCAATTCATGGTTCGGGTAATAAACCTGTTAGAAGAATTTTAGACGAAATAGGATTTAAAAATGTTTTGGTAGTTAAAGAACAGGAAAAACCAGATGACCAATTTTCTACAGTAAAATACCCAAACCCAGAGGAGAAAGCAGCATTTGAATTAGCTATTAAGTTAGCTAAAGAAGAAGATGTTGATCTTATAATTGGAACAGATCCAGATTGTGATAGAGTTGGAGTTGTTGTTAGAAAATCAGATGGAGAATATCAAGTATTAACTGGAAATCAAACAGGGTGCTTATTACTTGAATATATGTTATCTCAGAAACAAGAAAATGGAATACTTCCTTCAAATGGATTTGTTGTGAAAACAATAGTTACCACAGAATTAACCAGAGTTATAGCAGATTACTATAATATTGAATTAGTTGAAGTATTAACCGGATTTAAATTTATCGGAGAGCAAATAAAGATATTAGATGAATTTGGAGACAAAGAATACTTATTTGGTTTCGAAGAAAGTTACGGATATTTAGCAGGTACCTTTGTAAGAGATAAAGATGCAGTTGTAGCTTCAATGCTTATTGCTGAAATGGCTGCTTATTACAAAACAAAAAATCTTTCTTTGTATGATGCATTACTAAATCTATTTCAGAAGTACGGTTATACACTAGAAGATATTAATTCATTTACGTTAAAAGGGAAAGAAGGAATTGAAAAAATTAAAAATACAATGAAGAAATTGAGAGAAGAAAAAGTAAATAAATTCGGTGATTCAGAAGTAAAAGCCATAAGAGATTATCAGCTAGGATATATGCATGAATTTTGGACGGGTTGTGATGTTAAGCTGACATTACCACATTCAGATGTTCTTTACTATGAAATGGTTGATGGATCATGGTTTTGTATTCGTCCTTCTGGTACAGAACCTAAAATCAAAATTTATTATGGAGTAACAGATAAGACTTTTGAGTCTACTAAGACTAAGTTAAAGAAGCTTCAAGATAATGTTATTTCAGTAGTAGATAAATTACTTAATAACTAGTGGTTTGTAACACTTCATTTTTATGATCCTATTTTAAGTGTTACAAATCCACTTCCTCTGTCTGTGGTCTGCACACCCTAAAAAAACATACGTTACAGACCATCAGTGATCTATAACGCGCATTATTTAGAGTACGCAGGCTACAAATAAAGAGGATGTTGCAAAACGAATATTTATATAATTTAATTTATAAGGACCGTGCATGTATCAAAGATTAAAGATCCTTTTATGCACGGCTTTCTATTTTTTTATAGTATTTATGCGTTTTGTAACAGCCCCTTTATTTAAGTCAATTCGTTAATATTCATATTATTTTTGAATAAAATACAAATTTATTGTTTTTTTTACTATTTTCATTTTTAAGAAGGAAATAGTTGAAAAATGTCGAATAAAATAATTAACATAATTATTCCAAAAAGTTTAAGTAATATATTGGCACGAATGTGTGCTATTAAATACATATTTAATTATAGCAAGTGATCTGTAAAGTATATAATTCATGGTATGCAGACTACAAATCAAGGAAGTAGATTTGTAAAGCTTTTTTATAGGATCATGAAATTAATACTTTACAAACTACTATATAGTTTAGGTTTATGAAGAAATAATAATGTAGCTAATTTTATTAGCAGAATAGAACCGTTTCAACTAATAAAATTAGCTGTTTCTAATCATAAACAATATAGGGAGGTTAGTTGACAGTGAGAAAAGTACATATTGATAATATTTTGCCTGGTTCTATATTGGCTAAAGAAGTTTTTACAACCGAAGGTAGAATATTGCTAACCTCAGGGATGGAGTTTAAAGATAATTTTAAGGAGAAACTTATTTCAAATGGGATTTATGAAATTTTTCTTGTTGATCAATATTCAGAAAATATTGAAATTCCAGAGATCGTTCAACAAGAAACCATTCAAGAAGCAAAAATGTTGATAAAGGAAATGATGAATAAGCAAAATGTTATACTAGCGGTTAATAGTAATAAAATTAAAGAAATGGTTAATAAACTGCTAGAAGAAATATTATTAAATAAAGATATAATAATAAATCTATCTCAAATACGTTCTGTTGATGACTATACCTTTGAACATTGTGTAAATGTTTGCATATTATCTTTAATTATTGGAATAGGTATTGGATATAATAAATCCAGATTACAAGATTTAGGTGTAGGCTCAATACTTCATGATATAGGAAAGATTAGAATTTCTAAAGAAATACTTAAAAAACCCTCAAGTCTATCTCACGATGAATTCGAAGAAATAAAGAAACACACTTCATATGGATATGAAATTTTAAAAAATATTGAAGGAATAAGTATGATTTCAGCTTCTATTGCTTTTGGGCATCATGAGAGATATGATGGAAGTGGTTACCCTTTACAATTGAGAAATGAAAATATACATCAATGCGCAAGGATAGTTGCAATTGCAGATGTCTATGATGCTTTAACATCAGATAGAGTATATCGAAAGAAATTAAATCCACATGAAGTAATAGAATATATATCTTCACTAGGGACTAAACACTTTGATCAACAAATAGTAGATGTATTCATAAAAAGTATAGCTTATTATCCTACCGGATCAGGAGTTGTATTAAATACAAACGAATGTGGTTTGGTATCAAATATAAATAAGAAGTATCCATTAAGACCTATTGTTAGAATAGTTCAAGATGAGAATGGTAAAACACTTTTGAAACACAAAGAAATTGATTTATCAAAAAATACAAATATCTATATAGTTGAAGTATGGGATTTATAAATTAATTAAACTCCAGAAATTTAATTATATATGTTGCATTAAAGACATTACATGGAAGAAATAAGCAACATATAAACAGAGGTTTATTATTTTGCAATATCTGAATAAGAAATGTAAAATGTTTATTGCAAAAAATATAGCTTTTCACAAAATATCTTGATTCATATGCTATACAATTTTTTCATGTCAGTTATTTTGTATAATATATATGAA
The DNA here is from genome assembly GCA_964470745.1 of uncultured Eubacteriales bacterium. GTDB lineage: Bacteria > Bacillota > Clostridia > DSM-8532 > CAYYEC01 > CAYYEC01. Next base: position 7,484 of record CAYYEC010000048.1, read on the forward strand.
AATATATAGCATAATCTTGACATATCTAGATATTAATTTATACTTATATGTATGTGATAAGTAATCAGGCAAGAGGAGATAGGCGTTAGGCAATAGGAGATAGGTGATGAACCCATAGCCAATACCCAATAGCCCATAGCCACTTGCTTCTTTTATAAATATTTAGGGGGTAGTTTAATGACCGGAACGATAACTGAAAAAATATTAAAAAAGCATATTGTAGAAGGAAATGCAGCAATTGGTAAAGAAGTTGCTTTGAAGATTGATAATACGCTAACTCAAGATGCAACCGGAACTATGGCGTATCTTCAATTTGAAGCTATTGGTATAGAACGAGTTAAAACAGAATTTAGTGTCAGCTTTGTTGACCATAATACTCTGCAAACAGATTTTAAAAATGCTGATGACCATCGATATTTACAGTCAGTTGCACAAAAATTTGGTTTGTATTTTTCAAAACCAGGTAACGGAATATGTCATCAGGTGTTTCTTGAAAGATTTGCTAAACCTGGGAATACATTAATAGGTTCTGACAGCCATACTCCTACTGCTGGAGGCATAGGATGCTTTGCTATGGGAGCAGGAGGATTGGATGTAGCATGTGCAATGGCAGGAGCACCTTTTAGAATAAAATTTCCTAAAATTGTAGGTATAAAACTAACTGGAAAATTAAATAATTGGGTTTCTGCTAAAGATGTAATTTTAGAAGTATTAAGAAGGATTGACGTAAAAGGTGGAGTTGGAAAGGTTTTAGAATATTTTGGACCAGGAGTAAAAACCCTTAGTGTAACTGACCGAGCTACTATTACAAATATGGGAACTGAAACTGGATGTACAACCAGTATATTTCCAAGTGATGAAATTACAAAGGAATTTTTAGTGGGCCAGGGTAGAGGAGAACAATGGATACAATTAATTGCTGATGATAATGCAAAATATGATGAAATTATGGAAATTGAATTAGATAAACTGGAACCTATGGTAGCTTTGCCACATAGTCCCGGTAATGTTAAAAAGGTAAGAGAAGTAGGAGAAATAGAAGTAAATCAAGTGTCTATAGGCTCATGTACAAATTCTTCATTAAGAGATCTGAAAATAGTTGCAAATGCTTTAAGGGATAAAACAGTTGCAGATAATCTTCATTTAACAATAAGTCCAGGTTCAAGACAGGTTGTTGAACATTTAATGGATAGTGGAGAAATGAAATATTTAATTAAAGCAGGCGCGAGAATCTTGGAAAATGCTTGTGGTCCATGTATAGGTATGGGCTCTGCTCCATGTACTGCTGCAAACTCTGTAAGAACCTTTAATAGAAATTTCCCAGGTAGAAGCGGAACAAAAGATGCCGGAGTATATTTGGTAAGCCCAGAAGTGGCTGTTGCCACTGCATTAAAGGGTAAACTGACTGATCCCAGAGATTTGGGAGAATATCCGGAATTAGAGATGCCGGAAAGCTTTTCTATAAATGATAATATGACATTAAATCCACTTGAGATGGAGGACGCAAAAAATATAGAAATATTACGTGGTCCTAATATTCAGTCACTGCCATCATTTCCAGCATTAGGAGATGAATTGGGCGGGAAGGTATTATTAAAAGTTGAAGACAATATAACTACTGACCATATTATGCCAGCAGGTGCTAAAATCCTTCCTCTACGAAGTAATATACCTGAAATTTCAAAATTTGTATTTGAAGCTGTTGATTCGCAATTTTATAAAAATGCTAAAGAAAAAAATGGTGGATTTATCATTGGTGGAGAAAACTATGGTCAAGGGTCTAGTCGTGAGCATGCAGCTTTAGCTCCAAAATATCTTGGTGTAAAAGCTGTAATAGTTAAGTCTTTTGCTAGAATTCATTTAGCAAACTTAGTTAATTTTGGTATAGTTCCTCTTACGTTTAAAAATTCTGATGATTATGGTAAAATTGAAAAAAATGATGAATTAAAGGTTAAGATAGGAGATTTAAAGGGCAAAGTTGTATTGACTAATATAACAAAGGGTTTTGAAATTCCTCTTACACATACACTTTCTGAATTAGATGCTGAGATTCTTAAAGTTGGAGGTAAATTACCTTGGATAAAGGAGAAAATTCAGTAAAGTCTTTTTATGTTAAACGCACAAATGATTCTACATTAAATTTATATTGATATTTGTTCGTTTAATGAGTTTTATAGGTATAGATTCGTGTAAGCTAAATTGAAATGTAGAATCGTTTATGTGAAATCTATAATTAAAAAAATCTATAGGAGGATAAATTATGAGTGATAAAATTAAAATGAACATACCTTTAGTTGAGATGGATGGAGATGAAATGACTAGAATAATCTGGAAAATGATTAAAGATATACTTTTAATTCCATACATTGATCTAAAGACTGAATACTATGACTTAGGCTTAGAAAAAAGAGATGAAACAGATGACCGGATTACTGTAGATGCTGCTGAAGCAGTTAAAAAATATGGAGTTGGTGTTAAATGTGCAACTATAACTCCGAATGCGGCTAGAGTTGATGAATATAAATTGAAAGAAATGTGGAAAAGCCCGAATGGTACAATTAGAGCTATATTAGATGGTACTGTTTTCAGAGCCCCGATAATTGTTAAAGGAATAAATCCTTTTGTAAGGACTTGGCAAAAACCTATTATTATTGCAAGACATGCTTATGGTGATGTGTATAAAAATGTTGAACATAGGGTAGAGGGTGCAGGTAAAGCAGAATTAGTATTTACTTCAGAAAATGGTGAAGTTATTAAAAAAACTATTCACGATTTTAATGGAAGCGGAGTATTAATGGGTATCCACAATATAGATAAGTCAATTGAAAGTTTTGCAAGAGCTTGTTTTAATTATGCTCTTGACCAGAATGTTGATTTATGGTTTGCAACTAAGGATACTATTTCAAAGATTTATGACCATACGTTTAAGGATATTTTCCAGGAAATATACGATAAGGAGTACTCAAAGAAATTTGAAGAAGCAGGGATAGAGTATTTCTATACACTTATTGATGATGCAGTTGCCAGAATTGTCAGATCAGAGGGTGGAATGCTTTGGGCATGCAAAAATTATGATGGAGATGTAATGTCAGATATGGTAGCTACAGCGTTTGGTAGTTTGGCAATGATGACTTCTGTACTTGTTTCTCCAGATGGGAAATTCGAATATGAAGCAGCTCATGGGACAGTTCAAAGACATTATTACAGGCATTTGGAGGGCGGCGAAACATCTACAAACTCTGTCGCAACACTATTTGCTTGGACTGGTGCATTGAGAAAGCGTGGAGAATTAGATGGATTAAATGATTTAGTTCAATTTGCTGATAATCTAGAAAAAGCATCTATTAAAACTATAGAAGAAGGAATAATGACAAAAGATCTAATATCTCTTTCGGACATTAAAAATAAAAAATCTGTAAATACTGAAGTATTTTTAAAAGAAGTAAAAGTACGTTTAGATGAAATGATGAAATAATATAAATAGAGATGTCTTTTTGTGTATGAAGTAGTATAATAGAAATATAACATATAATTATCGAGCATCTAATTTATGCTCGATAATTTTTATGAATAAAATTAATTATTAGACCTGTAGATGGAGGCAAATAAATGCATATTATAATAATTGGATGTGGGAAAGTTGGTTCGAAATTTGCTCAGGTCCTATCTGAAGTAGGTCATGATGTAGTAATTGTGGATAATGATAGGAAAGCATTTGACCTTTTAGAACCTGATTTTAATGGAGTAACAATTAATGGTGTTCCAATTGATCAAGATGTTTTAAAGAAAGCTGGTATAGAGACAGCTGATGCTGTGGCTGCGGTAACTCCAGATGATAATACAAATATAATGGTTTGTCAGATGGCTAAAGAAATATATAAGATACCAAAAGTTATTGCGAGGATTTATAATCCTTCGCGTGAGCATGTATTTCATCAGTTTGGACTTGAAACAATTTGTCCAACCAATATAACTGTAGAGGTTATAAAATCAATTGTTTTAGGTGATTCAGGTGTAACAAACCATACGATAGGCAGTTCTGTTATTGCATTTAGGCATGAAAAAGTACCCAAAAATGTTGTAGGTAAGAGATTGATTGAAATAAGTATCAAACAGAATTGCTTTTTATTTGGAATAATAAAAAATAGTAAGTTCAATTTTGCAAATCCAAATATATATATAGATAAAGACGATATTCTTGTTATGACAGAATTAATAGATTAGAGGTCTGTAATGCATGTTGGCAAGGGTATGCAGACCACAAATTAAGGAAATAGATTTATTACGCTTTGAATAATAATATGAAATAGAAGTGTAATAAACTACTAAGTGGAGGGAATTTAATGTATATTGTAATAGTTGGTGGAGGAAAAATAGGATACTATTTAGTTAAAACATTATTACCACATAAGCATAGATTATCAATTATAGAATCAAATCATGATATGTGTAAGAAGATAGCAAATGAACTAAATGTTACTGTAATAAAAGGTGATGGAACAAATATAGATAATTTATCTGAGATAGAAGTTAATAAAGCGGAGGTTTTTATTGCTGTTACAGGTAGAGACGAAGATAATCTTATTGCTTGTCAGCTTGCGAAAAGGAACTTTGGAGTTAAAAGGACAATAGCG
>CAYYEC010000048.1:12134-12990 GCA_964470745.1 uncultured Eubacteriales bacterium
TAAATAATCCTAAGAATATTGAAGTGTTTGAAAAGCTTGGTGTAGACATTGCGGTAAGTAGTACTTCAGTTATTGCTGATTTAATTGAACAGGAAATAGACTATTCTGGAATGAAGACTCTTATGAAATTGAAAAGTGGTCAAATGGTACTTAGTGAAATTTCAATATTAGAAAACTCTCCGGCATGTAGCGTAGCATTAAAAGATATGAAATTACCACCTGAATGTATTCTGATATCTGTAATCAGAGGAGAAGAGGTAATAATTCCTAATGGATTTACTGTTCTTCAGTGTGGTGATATAGTTTTTGCTGTTTCATCCCAAAAAAATCAACAGGACCTTAAGAATTTTTTTATTAGATAAGATTATCTAAATCCATTCTAGAATATTAAGAATGGATTTAGAAGATAGAAGAGAATTATTTTTTATTGGAGTGAGATGTGTAACTGGCACATAATGTTTCATCATATGGTGCACCACTATCAGATTTAGCAGATGCACTAATTTGAATTGCTTCTAAAATACAAGCATTTTGTCTTTTTTCGTTAAAAATGCAACTATTAACTGAACACATTATCTGCTGACATTTATTATTCATAATATACCTCCAAAAAAAATTAGGTGTACTCATTAAAGTAGTTACGAGTCATTATTATTTTGTTCAAATTTTAAATTAATATTGATGAGATATTTTGAGTATTATACTATATTTTTTTGCAATAAACAATTTACATTTCTTATTTGAAAGGAATTATATAAAAATGCATAGAAAAATTTTTGAAAATATATTATTAGTTTGTGATATGGATGGAACATTATTAGATAGTGATTGTAAGTTAAGTGAAAAGAATATAAGT
>CAYYEC010000049.1:0-2218 GCA_964470745.1 uncultured Eubacteriales bacterium
GCCCTAGCTGCTTCTATTGCAGCATTCAATGCAAGCAGATTGGTTTGCGACGTAATCTGCAATATGGATTCCGCTAGTAAATTAATTTGTTCAACTCCTTTTGACTGCTCAATAGCTTGCCTTAAATCGGTATCCACACTTTTACGCACATCATTTGCTGACCTCTGTGAGACAACAGCAGTTTCTTTCAAATTCTGCGCCCGCTTGCTTATTTCAGCGGAAGCTGATGCACCATCCTGTGCTTTTTGAGCAATTGATTCTACTGCACTTTCCAATTCAACCGTAGTGCTGTTTATCTCTTCTGCCGCCCCAGCAGTTTCTTCCATTCCTGCAGAGATTTCCTCCGTTGTTGCAGAAATCTCTTCAATCTGTTCATTCAACCGTGACAAATGCAGCGTTGTTGTATTTACAAACTCGCCTATATTCTGAGATTCCCCAATTACTGTCGTTATTATATCGCAAATGGATTTTTTCATCCTTTCAATAGACTTTGCTATTTTTCCTATCTCATCATCGCTATATATATTACTCAATTCCTGTGCTGCAGTAAAATCTCCTGTTGATATAAGTAAAATCTGGCTTGTTAATGACTTTAGCGGATTAAACAATACCTTCATTACAAACATAACGATAATTGATGCAATAATAAGTATTATTAATGTAATTATAATTGATTTCAAAATATAATTGGAAATTATATCATTCATTCTTTTAAGCGATATATCCAATACAATAAGTCCCTGAGTCTTATCTCCACTCTTATATGGTATCAGCATTTCAAAAACTTCTGCATTACCTACAGTAACTCTGTGATTATTAGCTTCACCTGTTTCAAGCACCTGGAGTCCAATTTTGTCTGTATACTGCTCAAGCTTATCAGGTCCTGTAATATCCGCATTTATTGATACTATTCTCTTGGTATCATCATATTTTTCCAATTTATCTTTCTTTTTTTGTTCATCAGGAGTTAGTTCCTTGGTAACCATATATGCTTTAACAATATCATTTTTATTTTCTATCTGCTTAAGTAATAAACCTGGACTAAATTGCTTTTTTTTATTCGCTATCGCAGATGCGTCTATTCCTATCTGAACAAAATAGCCATTATCAAGAGCTATTCCACCATATTTATAGAGCTCTCCTGATATCAGGTCACCCCTTACAGCCTCCATGTAAGAATGGCTTGAACCGTTAAAAACCGGATCCATCGGATGTCCTTGTGGATATTGCCATCCAATATAATCTGCAATACTTGAAAATTTAATTTTTCGATCCTGACCAATTACATATATTTCATCTACAGTGCCTCTTTTAATAAAACTATTGATCTTATCGTCGCTCATTTCAGAAAGCGGAATTTCATTTATTCCCTCACATGCCACAAGTATCCTTTCCGCCATCATCTTGTCTACTTCATCAGTAAATTGAACAGACATTGTAATCTTGTCAATGACACTGTTTGCTTGCATACTGCCTTGAACTTTCAATTCAGCAAGCATTTGTTTTTTTACCTGACTTATATTTTGAAGGGTCAAAGCTAAACTTGATGCTATTATTAGAAGAAATGTGAAAATAAGTATTTTTGTTTGAAATTTAAGATTCATAAATGTCACAACTCCTTTTCATCAATCTGTATGACACGAAAATAAGACAGTTACACCCTGTGATTCAGGTTATTCAGCTCAGATTCATCTTCTTTGCTAAGTATTTTATTCAAGTCCAGTACAACAATTATACCTCCATTCCTCATAACCATGGTTTTTATACAGATATTAAATACACACATGATGCATTATATCTACATCAAAATTATAACACATGTAATTTAAGAAGTATATGTAGAATGAGAACCTATTCTGTATAATTATGTATAATTCAGTAATAAAATGTATTTTATTCTATTTAATTATAATTTTATTATACTCCATTAAAAGTCTGTGAACTTATTCTACTTCTATCAAAAACATAACTTTGGTCTAATCATTTAAGCTGTCGTTACCTTGTTCCCAACGTCATATCTGCTCGGTGAAATTTATACGATCTTTATGGCATTATGTATAAAGATTGACTCTGACCTGCCAGCCAGCTTGATTATGTTTGATAAAATCAAAGAATTCATTTTTTGTAAGTGAAGATATAATAATAAATTATTCTTTAAATTTCATTCTAAATCAAGTATGATGTAAGATGCACCGTTTATCATTTTTGACTCACCATA
>CAYYEC010000049.1:2228-12979 GCA_964470745.1 uncultured Eubacteriales bacterium
CCATCAATATTAGTACTTTCAATCTCATATCTATTATTTGCAACATCCTTTGCTATACCTGTTAACGCTATTATATCTTTGGCATCTAAGCTATGACGCACATTCTTACTTAAACTATCAATGATTTCTTTAATCTTTAAAATATTTGATAACTTTACATGCTGCTTTATAAAAGCTTTTATAAAAACAATTTGGTTCTTCTTCCTCTCAATATCTCCATATTGCTTTAGGTTACCCTCTTTATCATATCCCTGCCTAAATCTAACAAATCCTTCTGCCTGCTCTCCATTTAAATGTTGAAAACCACTCCCTAAATGAATTGATAAGTCTTGAAATGGATCATCGTAGTTCATATCATAAGGTACATTTATATCTACACCACCAAAAATATCAACTAGTTCTACAAAACCACTTGTATTAACTTTTATATAATCATCTATATGTACACTAAACATTTCTTCTATTAAATCTGCCAAAAAACTAACAGACTTTTGATACTCAAATCTTTCTTCGTATCCAGTCATAACTCCAATCTGGTGCGCATAGTTGATTTTTTCAACTCCCGGCTCATTATAAACTCTATTATTTTTTAATTTATTAATTATTTTTTCATTATAATCAACATACGTATCTCTTGGAATCATAATAATTTTAATTTTTTTCTTTTCCTTATCTATACTGCAAATACCAATAGTATCATATAGACCTGCCGCTTTATCTTCTCCTATAAGGAGTATATTTGTAGTATTGTCATCAACAAGTTTTTCAACATACTTCTTTCCTTTAGTAATTTCTTTTATCTCATCCGTTTCAAGTGTAACTTTATTATAATTCTGCAAATATATACTTTCGCTCACTGTAGTTGCAGGATTGTCCTGTACCTCATTAATAATACCAGTACTTACAGTTTCCGAGGGATCTTTGCCATATGCATTTATTATATATAAAGTTAATACTACTGATAAAATTGCAGCCATCAATATTATTAAAATCCTCTTTCTCGTAAACATTAACTCTTCTCCTTGCCAATAACTTGTAAAATTCAATTTTTTAACATTGTATACTCTTTACAAATCTACTTTTGATATAGATATTCCAAATTATATTATAGCATAATAAACCAAATTAAAAATTAAAATTATATTGCAATATTTTTCTTTTTTTTGTTACTATTCATCGGATAAATTCAGTCAATGCAAAACAGCCTCAGAGTATATTCCAAGGCTGTTTTCTTGTTTTAAACATTAGATTTCCATTTTAGGACATGTTTTCCTTATTGTTTTCTATATCAATTCTGATTTTTTCAGCAGTCTTTTTACAATTACTGCTACTTCTGCTCTTGTAATGTTATCAACAGGAGCAATCAGGTTACTGCCCTTGCCTGATACAATTCCGGCTTTTACGCTGGCTGCCATTCTGGACTCAGTTAATTATGCAGAACATATTTTTTATCATTGTCTTATTTATTGTTCAAATCTCCGTTTTTTTATTAAAAAAGAGAGATAAATTTTATACTTTATCTCTCTTCCAATCTTTTATTTAAAGCTGTTTAGCCTTTCAATTACCTTATCATACATCTGCTGGTATTTATCCCTTTTTTCTTCTTCTTCCTTAACCACCTTTTCCGGTGCTTTGGCTACAAAGCCCTTGTTATTCAATTTTCCATTAACTCTTTTTAGTTCATCTTCCAGTTTTTCTTTTTCTTTTTCAAGTCTTTCAATTTCTTTATTAATGTCTATAAGATCTTCTAATGGAATAAATATTTCTACTCCTTCAATAACGGAAGCAACTGCATCCTGTGAAATGCCTTCCTTATTATTTTGAACATTAATTTCCAATGCAGATGCCAACCTGCTAAAATAATTGTTTGCTTCAATAAGGATATCCTTAGTTTCCTGTTGATTTGTAACAAAAACAACTTTTGCTTTTCTTGAAGGAGGAACATTCATTTCCGACCTTATATTTCTGATACTTCTAATAGCATTCATTATTAATTTCATATTATTTTCTTCAGTAGGATAATTATAAGTTTCATAATATTTAGGCCATTCTGAAATCATTACACTCTCATCACTTGTTATTAAATGACTATAAATCTCTTCTGTAATGAATGGCATAAATGGATGTAGAAGCTTCATAGAAGCACTTAATACATAGTTTAATACAAATTGAGCTTCAATCCTTCCTTCACTTTCATTATCATACAACTTTGGTTTTACTAACTCAATATACCAATCACAGAATTCTTCCCAAATGAATTCATAAACTTTTTGAAGCCCTATACCAAGTTCAAATTTTTCTATATTTTCAGTTACTTCTTTCACAATAGTATTTACTCTGCTTAATATCCATTTATCTGCAAGTGAAAACTTTTCTTTATCTATCTTTGAAAAATCAATGTTCTCATCAAAGTTCATCAATACAAATCTGGAAGCATTCCAAACCTTATTTGCAAAATTTCTGCTTGATTCAAGCTTCTCATCTGAAAATCTTAAATCATTTCCAGGTGATGTTCCTATAGTTAAAGCAAAACGTAAGGCATCTGTTCCATATTTATCTATAACCTCTAATGGATCTATACCGTTACCTAAAGACTTACTCATTTTTCTTCCTTGAGCATCCCTGACTAATCCATGTATAAACACATGTTTAAATGGTGCTTTATCCATATGCTCCAGACCTGAGAATATCATTCTTGCTACCCAGAAGAATATAATATCATATCCTGTTACAAGAACATCTGTAGGATAGAAATATTTTAAATCTTCAGTTCCTTCTGGCCACCCAAGTGTTGAAAAGGGCCAAAGGGCTGAACTAAACCAGGTATCTAGCACATCTTCATCCTGATTGATTCTGGAACTGCCACATTTAGGACAGCTATCCGGCATACCATTTTCAACCATCATATAGCCGCATTCCTGGCAATAGTATGCTGGTATTCTATGTCCCCACCATAATTGCCTTGATATACACCAGTCCTGAATATTTTCCATCCAGTTGAAGTATATTTTAGAAAATCTATCCGGAACAAACTTTATTGTCCCATTTTTCACAACTTCAATTGCTGGCTCTGCCAAAGGTTTCATTTTAACAAACCATTGATTTGATATCATTGGCTCTATAGTTGTACTACACCTATAGCATGTTCCTACATTATGAGTATGAGGTTCAATTTTAATAAGTACATCCAGATTTTTTAAATCTTCAACAATTTGTTTTCTAGCCTCATATCTATCCATACCTTCATACTGTTTTGCAGCTTCATTCATTGTAGCATCATCATTCATAACCTTAATCTGAGCTAAATTATGTCTAAGTCCAACTTCAAAATCATTTGGGTCATGTGCAGGAGTAATCTTTACTGCTCCTGTTCCAAATTCTTTTTCAACGTAGTCATCTGCTATTATAGGTATTTCTCTATTCATTAAAGGCAGTATAACTGTCTTTCCTACAAGATGTTTATACCTTTCATCATCAGGGTGAACAGCCACAGCTGTATCGCCTAACATTGTCTCAGGTCTTGTAGTTGCCACTACAATATATTCATTACTATCTTTAACGGGGTACTTCATATGCCAGAAGCTTCCTTCTCTTTCTTCATACTCAACCTCAGCATCAGATATGGAAGTATCACACTTCGGACACCAGTTTATTATTCTTTCACCCCTATAAATTAACCCCTTTTTATATAGTCTTATGAAAACCTCTTTTACTGCTTCTGAAAGTCCTTCATCCATAGTAAATCTTTCTCTTTTCCAGTCACATGAGCTTCCAAGCTTCTTTAACTGTTCAACAATTCTTCCACCATAATGATTTTTCCATTCCCAGGCTCTTTCAAGAAATTTTTCTCTGCCAATGTCTTCCTTTGATACCCCTTCTTTTGCCATAGCCTCAACAATTTTAGCCTCTGTAGCAATGCTTGCATGGTCTGTACCCGGCAGCCACAAGGTCGAAAATCCCTGCATTCTTTTAAATCTGATCAAAATATCTTGAAGCGTATTATCCAGTGCATGCCCCATATGAAGCTGCCCTGTAATATTCGGAGGTGGAATAACTATTGTATATGATTCTTTCCCGGGGTCAATTTCAGCATGAAAATAATCCTTCTCCATCCACTCTTTGTATAATTTATCTTCTACTTGCTTTGGGTCATATGTCTTTGCAATATTTTTTGTTTCTTCCATAATATAAACCTCCTAATTGTTAGTTGATAGTTTAGCGTTTAGAGTTATAAGTTACCTCTAACTTATACTTTCACTCAAACTTAAACATGTACTTGCAGCTATTCACCGCGATATAATATTTTTTACTCTAAGCTCAAGAAATACTTTAACTTAGAAATAAAGACTAAGCTACTTTATAAATTCTTTATTTGATTTATTTTAGTTTTTTAACTCTCAACTATTTTTCGCTACCTGAATACCACAAGTATCAGCACTATTCCAGGTAATGCTATAATCATCCCAAGCATTTTTATATTTATCACTGCTTTGTTTGTTTTATAAAGTTCAATTTCTTCTTCTTTCATTTCACTTTCATAACTGCATCTTTGTGTTTCATTAAGTTTGAATCTATTGACTATAGTCCTTGCTCCAAAGATAAATACTGCACCAATCGCAACTAAAATAAACGCAAGTACTTTAAGTATCATATAATCATTCCTCCTTCCAGACAAATAAAATCTCACGAACATGAAGCCCATTCGTTTTTGTTTCTTTCGTTTCACTCTAAGAAACCATATAAAAAGCCTTCCTCCAAACTAATTGGACGAAAGGCTATATTCCGCGGTACCACCAAAATTCCCTACAGGACTCTTTAACAAGATATAACGGTCTTTCCCGCTGCAACTTAATAAGGTGAGGAAATATCCCTCTTTTGATTGTTCAGTTGCAGAACTCCTAAGCTACCTTCAACAGCATGTTTCCCAAGAAAACTTTCAGCCAGTGATTTTCTCTCTCTATGAGTCATTTTCTGTTTACTCTTCTTATTCATCATTTTTATTTTATTCTATATATTTTACGATAAACATCTTACATTTCTTTATTCAAATATCGTAAAATCATATACCTCTGCCTATATGTTACGCAAAACCCAATATAACTTATCTAACGTAACATATATAGTATTTATTATACTTAATAATATAGTACACAAATATTCGTGTCAAGTACCTATATTTTTTTGCAATAAATATTATTGTTTTCTTTTATACTCAGTAAATTTGAATTTTACGCCATTAATATTAGTTTTATCTTCACTTTCATTAACCAAAGTCCATTCCTCATCACTATCCAAGTCAGGAAAATACGTGTCAACATTATATTCCTTATCCACTTTTGTTACTAAAGCTTTATGGCAATATGGCAGTAATTGTTTATAAATTTCACCACCACCACATATGAATATTTCACCGGGGTAAGTCTTAAGTAATTCTATCATTTCATCAATACTATGACAAACAATAGCGCCTTCAGCTTTATAATTATCTTGAGTCGTTAATACAACGTTTACTCTATCTTTTAAAGGCTTTCCATCTTTAAAAGATTCCAGCGTCTTTCTGCCAATAATTATAATCTGTCCTATTGTTTTACTGACAAAGTTTTTCATATCTTCCGGTATTCTATCTAACAGATTACCATTACAGCCAATTCCCCAATTTTTATCAACTGCCACTATTGCTATCATCATTTATTCCTTGTCTATACTCATTCAATTGCTCCTTAAACTTTGATGTATTATGATATCCACAAGATTTAAACTCATAACACCACCCTCTATAAATACAATCCGGTACGCATACCATAAATAGCTCCGGCTGTTCATCTTTAATTGAATTTAATACTTCTTTCCAAGCTTCTCTGGTCTCCGTGGAAGCTTGATTACATAGTCTCTTCCTTGATATATTTATCATGGCTTGCGCATTTGCCAATATTTCATGCTCTACAAAATTACCCTGTGGTAGGGAATCTCTATCCACACCGGTTCTATCCGTTCTCTGAGTTCTAACCCAATGCTCTATACCAAACTTATGCCTTACAAAGTGTACTGACACCCATGATTTTAAATCATACCATTTTATTTTAAATAGTAATTGTCTAATTGGAGAATGTTCACACAACAACATTTTTCTTTTCCACTGGGACGATGGTTCTTTTTTCCCAGCTTCCTTTTGAATAGTTGTATTTGCTGAATCTGCTACTTCTCTCCAAGTACCCTTTGTTCCGATATAATCTACTCTCATTTTTTCGCTCCCATTTTTATTTTGCTTTTGTTTTTATCTCTTCAAGAATCTTTTCAATAAATTCATCAACAGCTACAGAGCCTAAGTCTCCTTCTTTTCTTGATCTCACAGCTACTGCATTATTTTCCATTTCTTTATCTCCAACAACAAGCATGTACGGGATTTTTTCCAATTGAGCTTCCCTGATTTTATATCCAATTTTCTCGTTCCTTAAATCTATTTCACACCTTATACCTACAGCTGATAATTTTTTCTTTAAAGCTAATACATATTCATGATGTTTTTCTATAAGTGGAAGCAGCTTTATCTGTACAGGTGCAAGCCAAACTGGAAAAGCGCCTGCAAAATGTTCAGTAAGAATAGCTATAAATCTTTCAATACTTCCAAAAACTACTCTATGAATCATAACAGGTCTGTGCTTTTCTCCATCAGCGCCAATATAAGTTAAATCAAACTTTTCAGGCATCTGGAAATCTAATTGTATTGTTCCACATTGCCATGTGCGACCAATTGAATCTTCCAAATGAAAATCAATCTTTGGTCCATAGAATGCCCCATCTCCTTCATTGATCTTATATTTCATATTTCTAGTTATTAACGCATCTTTTAAAGCATCAGTTGCCATTTCCCATTGTTCATCAGAACCCATAGCTTTTTCTGGCTTTGTAGATAACTCAACATGATACTTAAATCCAAAAACTTCATAAAATTTATCAATTAATTCTATAACTCCTAACACCTCATCCTTAATTTGGTTTGGTGTCATAAAAATATGAGCATCATCTTGAGTAAAGCATCTAACTCTCATTAAACCATGAAGCGCTCCCGATAACTCATGTCTATGAACAAGTCCAAGTTCAGCCATTCTTTGAGGTAAATCTCTATATGAATGAAGTTTTCTCTTATAAGCTAGCATGCCCCCTGGACAGTTCATTGGCTTAACAGCAAAATCAACTTCATCTATCTTTGTAAAATACATGTTTTCCTGATAATGATCCCAATGTCCAGAACGGTGCCATAATTCTTCATTTAAAATAATTGGTGTTTTTATCTCCTGGTATTCTCTCTTCTTGTGTTCTTCTCTCCAATAATCTTCAAGAACATTCCTTAATGCCATTCCTTTAGGCATAAAGAATGGAAATCCCGGACCTTCTTCAAAAATATCAAACAGATCTAATTCTCTACCAAGTTTTCTATGATCTCGCTTTTTTGCTTCTTCTAATCTTAATATATACTCATCCAACATACTCTTTTTGGGAAAACTTGTTCCGTATATTCTTTGAAGCATTTTATTTTTTTCATTACCTCTCCAATAAGCCCCGGTTACCGAAAAGAGTTTAATAATCTTCAATTTGCCTGTAGAAGCTAAATGAGGTCCTGCACAAAGATCAACAAATTCGCCTTGTTTATAGAATGATATTTCTTCATCTTCACCTAAATCTCTTATTAATTCAACCTTATATCTCTCATTTTTTTCTTCCATAAATTTTATAGCTTCGTCTCGAGGAAGAGTAAATCTCTCAAGTGGTAAATCCTCTTTAATTATTTTTTTCATTTCATTTTCAATTTTCTCTAAATCCTCTTGAGAAAATGTTTTATCTATATCAAAGTCATAATAAAAACCGTTATCTATAGAAGGGCCTATTGCTAATTTTGTATCCGGGTATAATCTTTTTACTGCCTGGGCCATTACATGTGACGTAGTATGCCTGTAAGCCTTTTTCCCACCTTCATCATCAAAAGTAAGCAGATTTAATTTACAGTCCTTTTCTAATGTAAATCTAATATCCTCTATCTGTCCGTCGACTTCACCGGCTAGAACAATCCTAGCTAATCCTTCACTAATATCCCTAGCTACATCTAGAACAGTTATGCCTGAATTGTATTCTTTAATACTTCCATCTTTAAGTGTAATTTTTATCATACCATTCTCTCCTTCTATATATAACGCACAAAAGATTTTACATTTTTATTTTTGTGCACTTATACTACCTCTAATTTCTATCAAAAAAATTTAATTATTCACTTACAAATTCATTTTTTTGATTCATATAACAGCTATTAGGTAAATTATAGACTTTAGAAAAATCAATGTCAACCAAATTTGTGGCTAATAAATACAAATTGTGAAATTCCATTGTCAAGCCTGATTAATAAAATTTAATATTATTTGAATAACTCATAAAAATAATGTCAATACTACTATTGTTAAGATTAATAGATTAAAAACAATATAGAAATATATAAATTTATAGATTTCGCGTAAATGATTCTACATATCAATTTAACTTACGCGAAATCTACACCTATAAAACTCATTAAACGAACAAATATCAGTATTAATTTAATGTAGAATCATTTGTGCGTTTAATATACATAAATAATTCAATCTGATAATTACTTTGTGAGGAAGCGATTATAATGAGAGTAAAAAGAGTAAGAAAATATAAAATGGAACGAATAAATACTATTAAAAAATTATTATTTTATGGTATACTACTTCCACTTTCAACACTGTTCATAGGGTACTTAATAACAATTATAGCAATATTACCAAATATGACTAAATAAGTATGAAAAAAAGTTTTGTAAAAAATATATAAAAAATAAAAAATAGCTATTAAATATTCGTTTATAAATACTATATATTTTTTTATGTATATGTTTTATAATTAATACATAAAGAATTAAATCTGAGTTTTTTCCTCCTTTTTTATTGATATAAATTAAAGCCATTAATAATGGCTTTAATTTTGTTTATAAAGAATTTTTCTATTTCACCTGGAAATTATTTTCTCATTTCGTTGGATTGGTTCATCAATAGCAATTTGGATATAAGAATCTCTCTTTTTGCCATTAATTAAGAATTGAACCTTTTTTATATTGGATAATTCAGTAACAGTATTAACAATAGAGTATATAGTCATACTTTCGCTGGCAGATCCACCGGGATTATTTTTTACAAATTCTTCTGAGAAATCAATAAATGCAGTATCTCCATCAATTTTAAGTGACCTTACATTAGTTCCATCCGGAATAGTTCCTATAAGATTTTTATCTTTTGGTCCGCTAATCATTGCATCTAAAATAGCTTTAAGTTTTGCACCATTTACAACAGGAACCTCACGAGTTTCCAATACAACTGCACTTCCATCTTTATTGGAGAAATAAATCTTTACAGGAATCATCTTAGCATCTTTAGGAATCTCATCTTCAGTTTTCTCTGTAACCTTGTTTTCAACTGTATTTTTATTTTGGGTTTCTTTAGATGCTTCATTAGAAGTCTCTTTAGATGTTTCCTTAGAGTTTTCATTGTCAGTCTTATTTCCAGACTCACTTTGTGTTTTATTGCCTGTTTTTATTTCTTTATTTGTATATGATTTAGATAATATATCAAATATTGATTTATCCTTAACTGCTAAATTATATCCTATTGTCCATGATACAAAAATCGTTACGATCATAGCTATTAAAAATACTAACTTCTTCATTCAGAATTTCCTCCGATTACTTTTTTGAACGATAAAATAATAATTTCCTATTTTTGAAGCAGTTATTTTCCATCGTTCCTTAACTATTTATATTTAATATTGTATCAATCTTTTTTATAAAGTCAACTTTCAATAGGCTTTTTAGCATAGAAATTTATACCTAATACTTTAGAAATAAGTAAATAATGAAATCCTTCACTTAAAAATCGAGTTTTATTATTCACACATTCCTTAGAATGAAATAAAATTTAACTTCTGATTCTATTTTTGCAGAATATCGATAGTTCTGCGGTTTTTAGAAAAATATATAGTAAATTAATTCTAATTCCTCCCTTAGCTTTTAAAGCGCTATCTGCCTAATGTTAATTTACTGTTATAAAATCCTTTAGAGCTGCAAACTTACTTTCTCCAATACCTGGTACATTCATTATTTCTTCTATCTTTTTATACTTCCCATTTTCTTCTCTAAATTTAATTATCTTACTAGCCGTTGCTTCTCCTACCCCTGATAATTTTGTTAATTCCTCAACATTTGCCGTATTTATATTAACTTTAGAATTTTTTGAAGATTGATTACCAGAAATAATACTACCTCCACTATCACTGGTTATTACTATACCTTTACCTGCAACACTTGTACTATTAGTATTTTGCTTTTGCCCCGAGTTCTCAGATTTTTTAGAGTTTATTTTCAGCATAACATTTTCTTTTAATGGGTAAACAAGGTTTATGTTTTCTAAATCAGCATCCTCAGTTGCTCCACCTGCAGCTTCAATAGCATCATTAATCAACTGTCCCTTTTTTAAATTAACAATACCTGGATTTTTAACGCACCCCACCACGTATACCTTTATTTTATCTAATTCACTTTTAGCCTTATCATTATCAGTATTATCGCTTTTATTAACTTTAGTGGCTATTTCTTCTTGTTTATTTATATCATTTACTATTTTCTTCGATTCTATAATAATTGGTTTATTGTTTTGGTTGATTCTATAACCACAAAATACTATCAAACC
>CAYYEC010000050.1:0-2100 GCA_964470745.1 uncultured Eubacteriales bacterium
GTGACCCCGTATTAAAAAATATCTCTTTTAGTGCAAAACCTGGTGAAATAGTAGGAATACTTGGAGGGACTGGATCGGGTAAAACTACTTTAGTCAGTTTAATTCCCCGTCTTTACGATGCTACTAAAGGGCGGATTCTGGTAGATGGAAAGGATGTAAGAAGTCTAAAACTTAAAACCTTGAGAGAAAGTATTAGCTTTGTGCTTCAAGAATCCATATTGTTTTCAGGCTCAATAAAAGATAATATTTGCTGGGGCAAAAAAGATGCTTTGGATGATGAGATAATTGAAGCGGCAAAAAAAGCCCAAGCTCATGATTTTATTATGGGATTTAAGGATGGCTATGAAACATTACTTGGGCAGAGGGGTGTAAATGTTTCAGGAGGTCAAAAACAGAGGATTTCCATAGCCAGAGCTTTAATTAAAAGACCAAATATACTTGTATTAGATGATAGTACAAGTGCAGTAGACATGGGCACTGAGTCAAGAATTCAGAAGGCACTAAGGGAATCTTTACATAATACAACATGCATAATTATAGCCCAGCGCATAAGCTCTGTTATAGATGCAGATAAAATATTAGTACTTGAAGATGGAGAAATTATTGACCAGGGAAGTCACAAAGAGCTCCTGAAAACCTGTAGTGTTTACCGGGAAATATGTAGATCTCAACTTGGCGAGGAGGAACTTATAGATGTCAAATAATAATTCAAATGGACCACATATTAGGCCTGGTGGATTTGGTCCGGGGCATAATGCCAGATTTGCACCTGGTGCTAAAGCGAAAAATGCAACGGGTACATTAAAAAGACTTTGGGGGTACTTAAGCAGGAAAAAAAGTACATTGATATTAGTATTTTTCATGGTGGGATTAAGCTCATGCTTTGCATTGATAGGCCCTTTTCTAATAGGTAGAGCCATTGATGATTATATTATACCGAAAGATTTTCAGGGCATATTTAAAATAGCTTTGCTCATGCTGCTTGTATATGTGTTTGGAGCTTTGACTACTTTTATACAGAATTATACAATGGTTGGAGCTGCACAGGAAACAGTAAAAGAGCTTAGAAAAGATCTTTTCAATAAAATTCAGAAACTTCCACTTAATTATTTTGACAGCAGACCACTTGGAGATATAATGAGTAGGCTTACAAATGATGTTGAAAATATCAGTACTACATTAAATACTAGTGTAGTTCAAATCTTTTCAAGCTTTCTAACTTTTACAGGCACTATAATAATGATGATTTACTTAAGCCTGCCCCTTACGCTTCTAACTATAATAACTGTTCCAATAATGTTTCTAATTACTGGGAAGATATCGAAACGTACTCGAAAGTTATTTGTTGAACAGCAAAAATATTTAGGCAAATTAAATGGATTTATTGAAGAGACCATCTCAGGACAAAAAATTATAAAGGTATTCTGTAGAGAAGAAGAAGAAATTGAGGAATTTGAAAGGAGTAATAAAGACTTAAAGAGTGTAGCAATTCCTGCCCAAATTTTCTCAGGGATTATACCTCCATTAATGAACATTTTAAACAATTTTAGTTTCATTATAGTTGCCGGAGGGGGAGGATATCTTGCATTAAAAAATGTAATTACAATAGGAGTGATAGCAAGTTTTATAAATTATTCGAAGCAATTTGCAAGGCCATTAAATGAACTTGCAAATCAATTTAACATGATACAATCTGCTCTTGCAGGCAGTGAAAGAGTTTTTGAGGTTATGGATGAGAAGCCTGAACCAGTTGATGATGCTAATGCCTGTAGTCTGGAACAGGTAGCAGGTGCAGTTAAACTTAATAATGTAACTTTTAGCTATAAAAAAGGTACTCCTGTATTAAAGGACATAAACCTGGACGTAAAGTCTGGTCAGACAATAGCGCTGGTAGGACCTACCGGAGCAGGGAAAACCACTATTGTAAATTTACTGACTCGCTTTTATGATATAGATAGTGGTGATATCACAATTGATGGTAAAAATATAAAAGAAATTAAGAGAAATAGTTTGCGCTCCTCATTAGGAATAGTTTTGCAGGACACATATCTTTTTGCAGAATCAGTTCGGGAAAATATTCGTTATGGACGATTGGATGCG
>CAYYEC010000050.1:2110-5172 GCA_964470745.1 uncultured Eubacteriales bacterium
ATGAAGAAATTGAAAATGCTGCAAAACTTGCGAATGCAGATCATTTTATTAGCAGACTGCCTCAAAGATATGATACTGTTTTAATTGAAGATGGGAAAAATTTAAGCCAGGGTCAAAGACAGCTTATTGCTATTGCCAGAGCCATACTGGCTGATCCTGCTATTCTTATTCTGGATGAAGCTACAAGCAGCGTAGATACTCGTACTGAAATTCATATTCAAGAAGCAATGCTGACTCTCATGCAAGGTCGTACAAGTTTTGTAATTGCACATCGCCTGAGTACAATTAAAGATGCAGATATGATAGTTGTAATTAATAATGGCAGAATTATTGAAAGAGGTACTCATGAAGAGTTAATAGAGAAAAACGGCTTTTATTATGATTTATACAACAGTCAGTTTAGGAGAGAGGTTTCTTAAAATAATTGTAACTATTCACATATGTGAATAGTTACAATTATTTATCACGTTTTTTCCTATAATCATTAGGTGTGTATCCGTATTTAGCTTTAAATTGCTGAATAAAATATGCAGTAGTATTATAACCAACATCAGATCCAATTTGTTGGATTGATGAATCAGTGCTAAGAATAAGCTCCTTAGCTTTTTCCAGTCTTAACTCCTTAATATAAGTAACAAAGTTGATTCCTGATTCGTCTTTGAAGATTTTGCTCAAATATGCAGAACTAATATTGGCATATTCTGCTACTCGATCCAGGGAGAGATCATCTGAGAGATGATCAAAAATATATTTTTTAATCATCTCAATAATTTCAGAGTTATGGCTGTTATTTTGTTTGTCAAGGTAATCAAATATTTCTTGAACATAGTCCAACATCCAGCTTTCAAATTCCTGGATATTGCTAATATTACTAAACATGTGATAAAGGCTGTTCTTTTCATTATCAATCAACTCATAATGCATTTCCTTCATGTAGAGTGACAATGTATGCAGCAACTCAACCATTTTTTGATGGCAGTGGTCAGCAGCATAAGTTCCTTCCTGTGTCAAGGATTTAAAGTTATTTAAGCACTTTTCAACCTTTTTAATATTTCTTAAATTCAATCCTTCATATAATTCATTAACTAATGTATCCGGAATTTCTTTTGTGCTGTTTTCTCGATCCAGTAAAGAGCCATCACAGAGCAATGAGATGCGAGGATAAAAATATTTGTATTTATATAATATTTTCGTTTGCTCAAAGGATTTATGAATGTCTAAAAGAGAGTTTACCCAGGTGCCCAATACAGCTGAGGACATAATCATAAAATTATGATATGTATAAGAGGCTATGTTTGAAACCATAGAACTAACCCATTTTTGTTCTGTACTTTTAGAACCAATGATTATACCTATCCGGTATTCCGGTAAATCTACTGCAATGCATTTAAAATCGTTATCGGAATAATTCTCAATTTCATGTATGATATTATATTTAATGAAGTGGCTGTTCTCAATACTTAATTGAGCAGCATCTTTTGGGCTGATCTCAAGAGTTAGGGCAGCATAATTAGGAAAGTCCATAGATATACTGATTAATCTAAGTTTTTCAGTTACCTCTGTATCATTTAATATTTGATGATGGAGTAACCCCCTTATCAGATTATGCTTTATAATAGGCTTGTTTGCTTGTAGAGTTGCCTGGAGGTTGTTAACTTTTAAGGATAAATCATCAATAGCAAAATTGATAACATTGTATTCATTTTCCTTATTTGCTTCAGAAGTATCCTGCGATCCAACTAATACTCTGACCTTCTTGAGCATTATCCTAAGAGGATCATAAATGCGAGAAGAAATTACAGATGCTGCCAAGATTCCCAGCACTATGGAGAACAAACAGACAATTAACAATGCCTGCTTAATGATGGACGTACCTTTATAAAATTGTGATATTGGTGTAATATTTATCAATTTCCAATTAGTATACTGAAGAGTGGTAAATGATACCATACTCATTATACCATTTACATTTGCAATAGAACTACCATAAGTTTTCGTAGAGTTTAAAATTTTCGAAATATAATTTTCATTATTAAGGACTTCATAGAGCTTGTCTTTTTGAACATGCGAAATAATCTTACCATCATTGTTAATTATAAATGTATTAGAATATTCTATTGGAACGGTTTTCTTTATAATATTACTCAAAGCACTTTCATCAATATCAATAGCAATTAGACCGTCACAATTTGAGCTGCTTGAGATGATTGGGTATGTTCGAACATAAGTAAACATATTTACATTTGCACTATTTTTTGCTAAATCCAGGTTAGATGGTATTTCCCTAGGCTCCAGCCATAAATTACTTCCATTATAGCCATTCATTTTTTGCATCCAGTCCAGATCTTTATAATGTTGTCGCTGCTCCTCGTCAAGATATTTTATACCCAATGAAGACGAGATAAGAATATCCTGTTTTTTATAAAAAATATGAATGTCACTAATGATAGATGAAGTTTTTGATATTATTTTCTGCAAATACGCATTTGTTTGTGAAATTTTAGCGTGGTTACCTGATAACTTATCATCAAATTGAAACAATGAATCAGTATTGTTCATTGTTGTGACAAGTTCCATGTAAGTACTTACAGCTACTTCTATGATCTTTGCATTAAGAGTACTACTGGCTTGTTCAAGCATTTTTTGATGAACTTTTTCTACTTCTTGATTAAATCTGGAGGTAAAATAAAAGTAAAATGCACTGCCAATTATTAATGTAATTCCAATAACCAATATTATATATGAGATAATCAATTTATAGAAAACCGAATTAAATTGTCTGAATATCTTCATATTTAGTGCTCCTTTAATAATCAAAAAGAAATAGAATAACAGAAAAATAAAATTTTATAATACTTATATGATATTATAGCATAAAAATATACTTATTGAAAAGAAGAATAAATATTTAACATAAATCACCTTGAAATTTAACATAAAATACCTTGAAAAAGCTTCATATTCAAATAAAATTATATCATCATAAAATATTTATATTTATAAAATAAAAATATTTGTATGGCGTAAAAATGTTATATCTAAATTCTATAAATGTTTATATC
>CAYYEC010000050.1:5182-12877 GCA_964470745.1 uncultured Eubacteriales bacterium
CAAAAGGATTTATAAGGGTTTAAAATGGAATCAACAAATATTTAATACTTAACCGGTTTGAGAATTATATTATTTTCCTCAATAACAAATTGAAAAATATTTTTTTAATTATTTGTTTATTAATTAATTAATTATTTATTATGGTTATTATAGTAAATAATTATAATAATACATTTGGAATAATTCATTGGGAGTGTAATCAATATGATGAGTGAAGTGAGTAAAAAGGAACAATCACAACTTAGCTTTAAGCACCAATTTAGTAAAAGTACTTTTTATCAATATTGGAAATATAGATATTTAACAATATTGTTAATTCCAGGAATATTATATTTTATAATCTTCAAATACATTCCTATTTATGGACTTGTAATTGCTTTTAAAGATTACAAATTCTTAGAAGGTATCATGGCAAGTCCTTGGGTTGGATTTAAGGTTTTTAAGGAGATATTTGCACTTGGAAGTTTTTGGGAGGTATTTCGCAATACTATTATTATCAGTATGTATCAGTTGATTTTCGGATTTCCTGCACCAATTATTTTTGCACTATTATTAAATGAAATAAAGCAGGTTCATTATAAAAAGGCAGTACAAACCATCAGCTATTTACCGCATTTTGTTTCATGGGTTATATTGGGTGGATTGTTTATGCAATTTTTATCACCATCTATAGGTCCCATTAACATAATGATAAAAGCATTAGGTGGAAAACCGATTTACTTTCTTGCAGACCCAAAATGGTTTAGAGGTGTTTTAGTAGTTACAGAAATATGGAAATCCATAGGATGGGGATCCATAGTATATCTTGCAGCATTAAGTGGTATAGATCCTGCATTGTACGAAGCTGCTTCTATTGATGGTGCTAATAGATGGAGGAAGATGATGAATATTACTATTCCTTCGTTGGTTCCTATAATTACCATTATGCTGATACTTGCTATTGGTAAATTAATTAATGATAACTTCGATCAGGTGTATAATTTGTATAATCCAGCTGTTTATAGTGTAGGTGATGTTCTTGGAACCTATACATATAGAATGGGGTTAGAAAGCATGAAATATAGTTTTGCAACAGCTGTAGGTTTACTTAAAAACGTAATATCCTTTGCTCTTGTTATAGGAGCAAATCAAATCACAAAGCGCATTAATGAATATGGAATATGGTAAGGGAGGAGGTACGGTTTTGGCTATTCAACAGTCTTCAAAGGGAGAAAAAGTATTTGATGTATTCAACTACCTTTTTATGTTAATTTTGTGTATTACAACACTTTATCCATTTATGTTCTTGTTATCCACGTCACTTGCTTCAGCTGATACTCCACTAACGCAGATTCATTTTTTACCTTCCAGTATAAGTTTGGAAAATTACAAGAGGGTATTTACAAATAAAATGATTGGAGTTGGTTATTACAATACGCTTTTAAGGACTATAATTGGATCTGGACTGGCACTTTTGGCAACATTAACTTTGGCATATCCATTGTCTAAAAGATACTTTCCACACCGCAGTTTTTGGACTTTAATTGTAGTTTTTACTATGTTTTTTAGTGGGGGTCTTATTCCTACATATCTATTGGTACGTAATTTACATTTAATGAATACTACATGGGCGTTAGTTCTTCCGGAATTAATTAGTGCATTCAATTTGGTTATCGTACGTAATTATATGATGTAGTTACCTGAGAGTCTCGAAGAGTCTGCAAGGATTGATGGCGCAAATGATATTTTAATTTTATTTAGGATAATATTGCCAATATGTAAGCCGATTATTGCAACTATTGCACTCTGGGTAGCTGTATGGCATTGGAACAGCTGGTTTGATAGTATGATCTATATAAACAAAGCTGAAAAACAGGTAGTGCAGTTGGTTATGAGAAGGATTGTTATGGAAGGTTCTCAACAATTCATGGATATGGATGCATTGTCAAGCAAAGGTGGTCAGGCAGTTACACCGGATAGTATCAAAGCGGCAACGGTTATGGTTACAACAATTCCGATTTTATTGGTATATCCATTTGTCCAAAAGTATTTTGTAAAAGGTGTTATGATAGGGTCTTTGAAGGGATAAGCAAAATTATAAAATTTATTGTGATAATCTATGACGGCTCTGTAAATCGTCTTGATTATATATTATATTAAAATAGGAGGCAATAAAAATGAAGAAACATGTAAAGCAAATTATTTCCTTAGCTCTTGCATCTGGCTTGATAATAACTACCCTTGCCGGATGTGCAGGAACTTCAAAAAAGGAAGAAGCTAAAAACGAAACAACCCAGAGCCAGACAGCTGCTGAGCAAAAGAGTGAATCTACAGCTGCAAGCACAGACTCTTATGCTCCAGAAGAAGGTAAGAAGTATAAATTAAGCTGGACCGGATACCAGATACAGCCTGCAGCAGAAGATGGCGAAATATTAAAAATGCTAGAAGAAAAATTCAATGTTGATATTGATATGTGGAATCTTGAAGAAGAAAAATATTCTGAATTATTAAACGTACGTCTTGCAGCAGGTGAAGTACCGGATTTAATACGTATAAAAGAGCCTGAAAAATTGGTAGACTATGTAAATCAAGGGGTTTTGGCTGAATTGCCGGAAGAACTATTGAATAATCATGCAAAGAATATACTTCAAGTCCTTGATGAGAACGCAAAGGAATATATGAAATATGGAAAAGTTAATGGAAAACAATTTGGAATGCCATCAGTTAGTGCCACAAATATTTTCAGACTTCCTTTGGTTTATCGTGAAGACTGGATGAAGGCAGTAGGTGTTGAAAAAACTCCGGAAACTCTTCAGGAATTTGAAGATTTGATGTATAAATTTGCAAAAAATGATCCGGATGGAAATGGAAAAAATGACACATATGGCTGCTCACAAACTGTACTATTTCCTGTATTTGGAGCGTATGGTTTAAATATAAGATTGAAAAAAGAAGATTATTTTGTTGAAAAAGACGGTAAACTTATAAGTAGTGCGGTAGCACCTGAATTAAAAGATGCATTGACAGTACTTAATAAATGGTATAAAGATGGTGTATTGGATCCTGAATTTATTACAGGAGAAAATACTGGTGGTTATTGGGCACTATCACATGCATTTATAAATGGCAGGATAGGTTTCTCTTCAAACGGAAACTATTATCATTGGCTTCCGGCAGGTGCATATACAATAAAGGATGAAAATGGCAATGAGATACCAAGCCCTGTAGAAGCTGATGCTAAGGAAATTGCTTTGGTTAATCCAAATGCTACATGGACATATGGTATGCCGGTAGAAGGCCCTACAGGCAAGAAGGGAATCAAGCAGTACAACAGGTTGACTAATTTCTATGCAATAGGAAAGCTCACTGAAAAAGATAAAGGGAAAATGGGCAAAGTCCTTGATATATTTGATTATGTAAGTGCCACTCCGAATATTGATGAAAGAAGTACATATAGATGGGGAATAGAGGGTACTCACTGGAAATGGCTTAACAAAGAAAATGAAGAAATTACATGGTTACCACCTTTTGATACTGACAAGGGCTATGAAAACAGAATTGGTGCAAATTTGGGTATGGATATGCCATTCGCTCCTAAACAATCAAGAGAAAGATGGGCTTATGAAAACGGCTTTGATAAATATGGTATTGAATCACCGATTCAGGTTGGTTTACCAAAAGCAAATGAATATAAGTCTGAGCTTGTAAAAATCAGAGATGAAGCTGTTATTTCTATGATTACAGGTGACAAGCCATTGGATTACTTCGACGAGTATGTAGAGAAATATATGGCTGCCGGTGGAGCTGAAGTAGAAAAAGAAGCAAATGAATATTATAATAATCTTAAGTAATAAAGAGAATAAGAACATTATTAAGATTTCTATGGGAAATGGGCTAGAGTCCATTTCCTTCTCTATATTATAGGAAAAAGTTATTGTGAAAAGGGGATTGTAATCCATGAGCAAAGTTGAACAAATTGCAGAGCTGGTTATTAATAAGCTTTTAACAACTAAAGATGATCCAAATGCAAATGACCACTTTAGTATTGAGGTATGGGAATGGCCTCAAGGTGTAGCCATGTACAGCTTGTATTTATATTATAAGAAAACGGGAAAAGAAGAATACCTCCAGTATATGATTGATTGGTATGATAGAAGAATAAAAGAAGGTCTGCCCATGAAAAATGTTAACACAGTGGCACCTTTATTGGCACTAATTCATTTATATGAATTAAAGAAGGATGAACGTTATCTTTCTATTTGTGAAGAGTGGGCAAAGTGGATTGCAACGGATATGCCACGGACAGAAGAAAGAGGATTGCAGCATATAACAACTCACCTTGTAAATGATGGAGAACTCTGGGATGATACACTCTTTATGACAGTTCTTTTCCTTGCTAAAATAGGGCAGGTTACTTCAAAAAAAGAATATTTAGATGAAAGTACTTATCAGTTTTTATTGCATATAAAATATTTAGCTGACCCTGTTACAGGATTATGGTATCACGGTTGGACATTTAATGGACGACATAATTTCGGAAAAGTTTTCTGGGCAAGAGGTAATAGCTGGTTTACTGCCGGAGTGGTTGAATTTATAGATATTGCGCAGCCGGAAAAAGCGGTGAGAGAGTACTTGATCCAGGGATTAAAATCCCAGACCAGAGAACTATGCAGATTGCAGCATGACTCAGGCTTATGGCATACTGTTTTGGACGACGTGGCTTCTTATCTGGAAACGTCAGCATCTGCAGGCTTTGCATATGGAATATTAAAGGCTGTTCGAAAAGGATATCTGGATGAAAGCTATAAAAATTTTGCTCTGAAAGCAGTACAAGGAATCCTGGGAAAAGTTGGAGAAGAGGGGCTCGTTGGTGGAGTATCATATGGAACAGCACTTGGGAATGATGTAGAGCATTATAAGAATATTAAACAGCTGCCAACTGCTTACGGACAGGGATTAACTTTTTTAATGCTTGTCGAATATGGGAGATAATTAAAATGGATATGGAACTAATAAAAAAATACTCACCTAATATCTATTTTGATTTAAGAGAACCTTTCTTTCCAGTAAGAATTGGTTGTACAGTTTTTGATAAAACGAATAATTCTCCTTCCTTTAAAAGAGAGATTAATTTCGATAATGAGAAAATCAAGTGTGTAATAGAATATGCAATATATTGGGATTTTGATATACAGCATTTGTTTGAACTTGAGCATGTATGGGTTTATGTGGACAAAAATGGTAATGTATTTGACTGTGAAGCAAGTTTTCATGGAAAGTACTTAAAAGGCTTGTCAAAAGATAAAAGCAATATTGAAGATAGTACACATGTAAAGCTATATTCACAACCGGGAAAGCACGCTTTTTCTCCTATTATAGAGTTGTTTGAATTGATACCGGATATTGAAAAAGCAAATTATGAAGATGTAGGAAAAGAGGGATTGGTTATTACCAGTATTGCAAAAGGAAGATATTCAACCAATGATGAGATAAACCACATGGTGGAAAGCTACATGCAGCAATTTAGATTTAGACCACTAATGCAATTTGAAAAGTATAATATTAAAGATGAACTTTTTACAGATTGGGAAACATTGGATCAAGAGATACCTTTAAGAATAAATAAAATGATAAAGAGAATAAGAAGGGAAGTATAGGAAGTTTCCCAGTTAATTATATATAAATGGCAAAAATGAAAAGACATATGAATAATTGAATTTTTGCGATAGAAATCAAAGGAATATAAGCGCACAAAAATAAAAATGTAAAATCTTTTGTACGTTATATATAGAATAATTGAAGAATATTTAAAATGGAGGCAGCATATGAAAAGATATTATAAATTTATTGTTGATAGTGCAGATAAAAAAGTACAAAATTTTATACAAAACCAGGTGATGAATGAAACTAAACCTGATTACGGGTCAATCGCCCAGCATGTTATTGATGTAAGACAAAATATATATATGTGTTCAACAGCTACCGCTGCTTACTTTAATCCTAAGAGCAGCTATTATCACAGCAGTTTACTTCGCGACAGAATATCTCTGATTTTGGACTTTATTGCAAGATACCAAAGGGATGATGGCAGCTTTGATTTATCTACCTGCAATTTTAAAAGTACTCCGGATACAGCCTTTGATATGAAAAGAATGACTTATGCATATAATTTAATTAGCAAGTATGATAGTGAAGGAAGCTTTTCTGAAATAGCTGCCAAAATGTACTCAATTATTTGTTTTGCTGCCAATGCTCTGATTATTGGTGGATTCCATACACCAAACCATCGCTGGGGTATTGCTGCTGCTCTTGCAGCGATTTCGAATGTTGTAAAAGATGAGCAGCTTAAGAAAAGCTGTATTGACAGAATGAACGAGTATTTTGTAGAACCTATTGATTGTACTGAAGATGGTGAATATTCTGAACGCTCTACAGGGAACTACAATGCTGTTGTTAATACTTCAATGATTATGTTGTATGAAGAATTAGATGACTCAAAATATTTGGAGTATGTTGATAAAAACCTTAATATGATGCTTATGATGCTGGACGCTGATGGGACGATATTCACAGAAAACTCTTTAAGGCAGGACAATGGAAAAAAGGAATATCCGATTAAATATTTTTATCAGTATTTATATATGGCTTATAAGAGCAAAACAAATGCAGATGCATTTAGGGTAGTGGCACATAAAATAATTGCTGATGCAATGGAAATGCGAAATTACTCAATAGACTGTCTGCACATACTAATGCTTTATGATTGGATGCAGGAAATGGAATTTAAAGAAATGGGTATGCCATATGAATATAATAAATACTTTCCATATTCAGGATTGGTAAGAGTAAAAAAAGGAAATATAACTTATTCACTATTAGGAGACAATAGTAATTTTTTATTTTTCCAGAATGATTGCTTAAGGCTGGGGATGAAAATTGGAGTAAGCTATTTTGAACATAGAAATTTTAAGGCGGATGTAATAGAACATAATAAGGATACATATATAATGAAATTCAGGGCTGATGGCTGGTATTATATGCCTTTCAAAGAAAAGCCTTCAACTACTGATTGGTGGCAAATGGATAATAGCAAAAGGGAACGAATTATAAGCAATTATACTGAAATAATTGTTGAGGTAACTGATATAGAGGATGGAATTGAGGTTGACATAAAAACAAATGGTATAGACCGAATACCTTTAAGAGTAGAAATGAGTCTTCCTGTGGATGGGAAAATTTACGCTGACAACTTTGTCCTTGAAGCAAAGGGTGGTAATAGCATGGTGCTCAAAAATGGGGAAATAAAGTATGTAAAAGATAACAAGGTTCTGAGAATAAGTGGTGGATTTGCCAGCCATGAATTTATTAGAGGTGGATATTCCGAGGACTCGGTGAATGATATGAATTTTATATTATATTTTACTGAATATACAAATTTTGATCATAAAATAAGTATAACTACAAGGAAGTAACACTATGGATAAGCTATAAAGTGTAAGAAGGTGCAGAAAATGAGAAAGCATGTTAATAATAGGCCATGGGATACTGAAGAAGGAGTACAGATTCTATTTGACAGGATAATTTCTGCTATGAATTATAAATAAAAATGTATCTCCTCTTTAAATTCCAAGCAAAATGGAGGTTGATATGTACTTAATAGATATGATTGAAAAGGTTCAATTTGGTTCTTACCTGGAATTGGCCTTAAGATTACTT
>CAYYEC010000051.1:0-12869 GCA_964470745.1 uncultured Eubacteriales bacterium
CGACCAATATCACAGAGAGTAAGCTTGTTCAAATGTGGCAGGAAGTATTAAAGGTTGACAGGGTGGAAATAAACGATAACTTCTTTGAAATAGGGGGTCATTCGCTGGCTGCAATAAACATTTTGTTCAAGATACGAAAAGAATTCCAAATAGAGTACTCACTAAGTGAATTGTTTGCAAAGCCCACATTAAGGGAAACGGCAAAAATGATTGAAAATGCAAAAAGAGGAGTTGAAATTCCTGAGGATAGCAATTTGGTTTTATTAAGGGAAGGTTCGGATAGAGACAAACATGTATTTTTAATCCATGAGGGAAGTGGAGATATAGAAGCTTATACCGAACTTTGCCTCAATATAAATTCAGATTTCTATTTCTGGGGGATTAAAGCAGACAGACTTGAAAACTGCTGTCCGCAAAATATAGACATTGAAACCGTTGCTCAAAAATATATTGAAAAGATTAAAAAGGTGCAGGTAGATGGACCTTATTACATTGCAGGCTGGTGTATAGGTGCTACAATAGCTTTTGAGATGGTGAGACAGCTTGAATACACGAAGGAAAAAGTTAAACTACTATTTATGATTGATGGATACTCACCTGAAGCATGCTATGATGCCAGCACACCTAAATTTAACCTTGAATTAGAATTGGACATAATTCATAAATTAGCTTCACTGAAATTAATTTACAAAATTAAAGAGGAGAGACCATCTATAGCTGAAATGTATAAAATGATTGTGGCTGAATTAGGTAAAAGCGATACCAACGTTGAAGAATTCAAGAAGTCAATACCGGATTATATTACCAAATCCATACCTCAATATGCACAAAACAATATTAATGAGGTATTACAATACATAAATTTAATCAGAACATACGAAAATGCCAGGTCGCAGTATATTCCCAAAAACAATATCCTTGCAAAGACATTTATATTGAAGGCAAGCCAAACAAATGAATTGGATGAAAAAAGATGGAAGTCTTACTGTTCAAATTCTATTGAATACTACGAAATTGAAGGTGATCACTATTCTATATTTAGAAAACCGGGAGTCGTTAAATTATCTGAAGTATTTGATGAAATTCTTGACAAATAATGTATGCAGATAAGTTTATAGGTTATTGATAGTTCAATTTTAACCATAAAATTACCAACATGCAAAATATCGTACAATAACGGTTTTTGTTTGCTGTATAAATTCGATTTTGTAGCTGTTTGAAATAATATATGGATAGGTAATGTTAAAATTAATAGGAATATGTTTATGGTAAATAATAATGCTAAAAACTCTAACTGAACAATGAAAAGGATAATAAATAAAAATAAAAAATAAAGTCACAGGTAAGTTAATTCACAATTATACATAAAGTAGTTGCAAAAGTAATATGTACGTTTTTTAGGGGTAAAATGTCCCTTTTTTGATATTTAGTAACATATGGTATTTACCTGAAAATTTTATATGTCAAGGGATACAGAGTAATTTATGTTTAAAAATAAATAGAAATTGTGCATTAGATTTAATTAATTTGCATTAAATGCACAATCGGTAGACATAAAAGAAAGCATATTGTATGCTCTCTTTTTTATAAACTTGAAAAGCGATTACTAGCTACTTATCTTCTCTACAAAATAATGACTTTTTCAATATCTTATGGTTTGTGATTTTAATAAAATCAAAATTATTCTTGATATGGTAATAAAATCCTATTATAATGATATTAATAAGCTGTTAAAAACAAAATGTTGATAAATATTTTCTTTATAGGATAGGTGATAACTTGGAAGAGATATTGGCAGAGACTGGAGAATATAGGGGATAAAGCTATTGAGTTAAATGCAAGTGTTCATATGCCGAGAATAGGCTGTGGACTTGCTGGAGGTAAATGGGAGAGTATTGAGCCTTTAATATTCAATAATTTAATTGAATAGGGAGTTTATATATATGTATATGATCTTGAATAATAATATAGAAATTATGTTTACTTACATAAGGAAGGAGAATACACAAAAATTTTTACATACCCTTCTAATTGTATAAATGCTTTATTCATATATTTGCTCCTATCTGTAGATTTGTTGAATATAAGATTTTCCTATATATCCAATATAAATGATTTATTAGAGTTTATAAATACTATTTACTGGTATAATCTATTTAATAGTGTTTATTACTTTTATTGTTTTATTCATTGTGAATAAAAGAAAGAAAATTGCGTGACATCAAATGAAAATACTAATAAATCAATCAGGAATTGCCTTGGGGAAATATTCAGTTGATGATATGACCTTATTTTATAGTCTTACTATTGATATTTTTAATAAATATAGTATAAAATTAAATAAAAACATTATTACTCAAATTATAATTCTATCGAACCTTTGTGAGCTTTGCTACTGCACTTTTATTATAGTACTCCACTCAAAAATATTTTTATTCGATATAAATACAGAAATGACCAAAAAAATAATTGACAAATATTACAAATAATGGATATAATATTTATCATATGAAAGCTAGCAATAATATTGCAAGTGGAAGAATTAACTATATTAATCGCAAATTATGCAAATAAATTCTAATAAAAGAATTAAATTAAAAGGTATTATTTGGATGAAAATGAACGCAGATAAAAACCGGGGTGATTCTCATACTTTTATTGAAAAGGAGGTGTTAAAGATGACTGAGCAAAAGCCAAAAATTATCGGTATTTATAAGGAATTAAACTTAATTGCGAATGAGATACATATTAAGCTTGGGGGAGAAAATGCAGACGATGATAGTGAGGTTTATGTCGTCGATCCCGATCCTAATGTAACAGAGACTATCACCTGTACAGATTGTGTATGCAGCCACGGTGAATTTAATATAAAAGACAGATTGGAGTCTTTCCAAATCAAGTTTGTTCTTCCCAGAACTCTTCGCTTAGCAGAAAACGTTAATATCAATCTGAAAAGGCAAAGCAGCAAGAAATAACTAAATGGATACTGCCAATGGATTCTACCCCGGTTCTTTTATATTTGCTAAAGACAGAAAATTGGTTTTTAATATTTGGAGGACGGTGTTTAAATTGCTGATAAAACAGATACCTGACCTTTTGTATAAAAAAATTGATGATAAGTATTACATTACCAATACCTTCAGGAAAGAGGTTATAGTGGTCAATGAGCCAGCTTTCAAGATATTGGAACTATCCGATAGCAAGACAGTTGATGAAATAGCTGCTCTTGTCAAAGACGATATGGGTATGACCTGCGAGGAAGTAAGTGAGTTTTTAAAGCAACTTTCATCGGCAGGATTACTGGAAGGCCTTGCATAGAACTTGCATAGAAATTAGTATATGGAGGGGTAAAAATGAAACCGGAGATAATAAAAGTGTTAAAGGAAATTGATATCGTTGCAAAAGAGTTCCGTCTTAGATTCGGTGCTGCTTATGATGATAACGGGGGGTGCAGAGTGATTGAGGTGGATGATGACAAACTTGTGCTGGCTGTATGTAATGATGGGGAAGGAGTTTCAGTAAGTGATTCAATAGGACGGATTGCCTTAAGGCTCGTCAAGGAGGCAGATATAAGGTTTGTCCTTCCCAGAGAGGATAAGCTTGCCGATGATGTCAGAGTGAATCTGAAAAGAAATATTTAACAGGAGGAGTTTTATGAAACAGATTGCTTCAGCCCCTGTGGTACAGCTGCGTACGGTCGGGCTGTCATTGACCCTGCAGTGCAACTTCGAATGCGGTCACTGTATTACGGAATCCACACCCCAAATGACGGAAACTATTTCGCTGGAGGACGCCTATTCCCTGATAGACGAGATTTCCCTCGAGTCAGAGTTTATTTGCTTTACCGGCGGCGAATGCCTATTAAAGAAGGAACTACTCCTTGACTGCATGAAATATGCCAGATATCGGGGACTTATTATTACTATTGTGACAAACGGTTTTTGGGCAAAGAATGATGGAGCTGCCAGAAGTATATTGAAGGAACTTCGTGATGCAGGGTTGTATGGTATATGTATGAGTCTTGATAAATTCCATTTGCCATATGTTAATAAGGGAAATGTGCTTCGTATAGCAAGGTTATGCAAGGAGTTTGGTATTAAACATGTTATAAGGATATGCACTGTGGAAAATGATGACTTCCCAGAAAAAATAATGGAGGAGAACAAGGACAAAGGGATAAAGTTTCAGGTGGTCAGAGCTTTGAAGCTGGGCAGAGCCAGATACCTGCCTGTAGAATCATTCAGATTCACTGAGGAATACCCGGATGGATATTGTACAACCGTGTTGTCTCCTATAGTCTTGCCGTCAGGTCTTGTGCAGGCATGCTGCGGCCCTGGCATTCATTTCAGTGATACCAACCCCCTTAATCTTGGAGATTGGAAGAAGGATAAGCTTGGGGATATTTTGCGAACGAGCAGGACAAGCCCCTTTGTGATGGCACTGCATAATTTTGGTCCCCGTAAGATTGTTGAGCTTTTGGCAGAAAAAGGCTTGAGCGGTTACTGTGAAAAACGTGCCAGATATACAGGCATATGTGAATTATGCATTGATATTTGTAATAACCCGAATGCAGTAAGTAGGGTGGAAAGCATTTTTGATGATGAGGAAAACAAGATAAAGCTTATTGCAGGGCAGGTATATCAGAATACATACAAGTATCTGATAAGGTCGGGGTTCTTGGAACTTCCAGAATCGGTATAAGATAAGAGGTAATGGGGTATCGTCTATATTTCCGCAAAACTCACGTTTGCTTATTAAATCCTTCTGTCCCTCTTGTCATCAGAAAAGACTAGTTGAGTTTGGAGAATTTCTACACGAAAAAGTATTATTACCAGTTGTCGGATAATATCATCTGGCAATAACAAATGGATGCAAATGCAATAATAACAATAAATAAGAGTTAATTAACAAAAAAATTAATATTGGGTCTATAAGAAATAGTGTGTAAATTGATTTTTCCCAAATAACTTTTGCAAAATTAATATGTCCGTTTTTTAGCATTTGGTAATATATAGTATTTACATGAAAGTCTTATATATAAAAGGATACACAGTAATTTGAAAACAAAAATTAATAGAAATTGTGCATTAGATTCAATTAATTTGCATTAAATGCGCAATTGGTAGACATAAAAGAAGGTAAAGTTATAAAAATAGCTTTACCTTCTTTTACTTTAATTTATTAATCTATTATATTCATAGTTATTTATTGCATAAATTGAGTAGGTACGCTAGTGGTTTGTAAAGCTTCTTTTTCATAGTTTATTCAAAATTTTACAAATCCACTTCCTCTGTTTGTAGTATGTATATCCTGAACAATAAACTTTACAGACCACTCATTTTGATACTTACAATTAAAAAATCTGAATTTTAGATTTAAATTAAAAAAATTTAGAAAAATTTTAGATTTACTTTATTGGTATTTTAGACCTTTAATATATCATTTAAATATCAACAAAATAAAATTAGTTGATATCAAAATATTAAAGGAGAGATAAATTATGAAAAACAAAAAGCTTTTTTCAGCAGTTGCAATAACTGCAGCAGTTTCGATTTTGACTTTGACAGCATTTGCGGCAAAGCCAAGCTATGCAGGATATGAGGAATTTAAAAACCTTATAAAAAATCACAGTGAGCAAAATGAATGCATAAGCGGTACCGTTAATGGAGACATACAAATAGTAGACAATGGTAAAACCGTTATTAGTCTATCAGGAGCACTAAACATAAACCATGAGAGTAAAGAAATGAGTGGGGATTTTGTCCTAGAAGCTGATAATCTGAAAAAATCATTAGAGGTATACGGAGCAGAAGATCTACTATATCTTGTTGATGTTGAAAACAATGATGTGTATGTGAAAGAGAAGGAGCAGGAAAATAACAATAGTCGAGAAGCGTGCAAAAAAAATCATGAGTTTTCACAAAAGGGTGAAGCGATAATGGATATTATAATTGGCGATATGAAAAAGGAGTTTGAGGTTAAAAATTTATCTGATGGTTCTAAGAACATTTCCTTTGAATTAACAAAGGATGAAATCCCGGTTGCATTAAATCTATTAGTATCTGCAAAGGGTCATGAAAATAATGATAAGAAAGGTTGTTTTGCAAACATTGAAGAACATGGATTAAATATTAATGAGTATCCATTATTTAAGGAATTATGTGAAGTTAAGTTGGAGCATACAAAGCTTATAGATAATAAGGAGCTGGACTATGTAAAAATCAGTGTTAATGTTGATGAAAATAAGGAATTAAAAGGATTTGAATTAGCTGCAACTGTGTCTGGAAATGATGAAAATGGTAAGCTTCACGAAATACAAGTGAAAGCACAGATGGAGTTTTTAAATAAAAATGCAGCAAATATTAAGACAATTGACTTGGAAGGTAAAAATATTATAAATCTACCTGATATGGAAAATAGCATGAAAATGAAAAAATGAAGCATTAAGTAAAAAAATATGGGAGCATATACCTCTGAGTATTGCTTCCATATCTGATTAATATGGGGAGGTATGACATGTTAGCTTTAAAGGTTCGTGATATGACAAAAAAATATAGTGGGAGTTTAGGCGTTTTCAATTTTGATATAGATGTAGGAAAAAAAGATATTGTATTGCTGCTAGGTCCTAATGGGGCAGGAAAAACAACAGCATTCAGAGGGATATTGGGATTGACTAAGGTTGAAAGCAAAACAATTGAAATATTATCTATCGATGCAAAAGAAAATCAGATTGAAGGATTAAAAAATACCGGCGCTATGGTTTCAAAGCCTGTATTTTATGAGTATTTAACCGCCTATGAAAATCTTGAAATGCTTTTACCCTTTTACCATAATGTAAATGAGGAGAGTATTAAGAAAAGTTTAGAATGGGTGGGGCTGGGAAATGTAATGTATAAGAAGGTAAAGACTTTTTCCACAGGAATGAAGCAAAAGCTTGATTTTCTAAGAGCGATTATTCATAAGCCGGGGTTATTAATATTAGATGAGCCCTTTAACGGATTGGATATTGAAGCAAAGGCTGATTTAAAAAAGAGAATAAATGAGCTTCAAGAGGAAAATAATACAGGGATTATTATTTCAAGTCATATGGTTGGTGATTTAGAAAACTTTGCAAATAAAATTGTAATTCTTTTTAATGGGAAGACCTTGTTTAACGGAGAAATGGAAGAGGTAAAGGCTTCCGGCTTGAATTTGGAAGAGTTTTATCTTGAAAAACTAAAATTATATAGAGAAGTTGAGGTGTAGAATATGTTGAAAAATGAATTTAGAAAAATTTTAAAAAGAAAAAGCACAAAGGTATTTGGTGCTTTATATGCACTAATTATAATTGCAATTACAATTGGATATTTTTTTGGAGAAAATACCTTGGGACTAACGGTTTTTAGTGGAGGACAATTTATAAAAGTATCCCTATCGTTACTTATGTCATTTTTATTGCCATTTATGGTGATCTATCTTGTAGGAACGACCTTTTCTATAGATTTAGGTGAAGGAACTATAAAGAATATGTTTTTACTGCCAATTAAAAAAGAGAGTATATTTATAAATAAATTATTATCTGTTCAAGCCATACTTGGGGGAGTTTTAGGAATTCATTTTATATATTCCTCAATCATTAGCATTATACAAGATGGTGGATTTTCACCAGGATTTTTCATAAGCTGCCTGCTTTACTATTTAGGAGCATTTGTAGTACTTGGATTAATCAATTTAATCGGTGCAAATTTAGTACTGCTTGTTAACTCACTTGGTCTAACCATTTTAATTACCTACTTAGGTTATATGGGGATTTCATTTTTAGGGTACTTGCTTCCGGGAATAAAAGCTATTTCAATTTCAGAAATAATAAATAGTTACGCCAGCTTGTTCCAATCATTTAATATAAGCTTATTGTTAATAATTGCTTCTTATTATATAATATTCATAATAACAGGAAGCTTTGTTTTTGAGAAAAAGGAAGAGAGCGTATGTCAATACGATTAAAATTGATTTTAACCTATATGATTTTAGTTATAATTAGTGCTGGATTTTTGCTATTGTCTAGTGTTGCTGTTTTTGCTGGATTTTTTAATAAAGCAGCAAATGCTATTTTTAAGGATACAAATATTGACAGGGTCGTATATGAGACTGTGGATTTACTGGCTGATTTAAAGCAGGTACAGGAATATAGTCCTGAAAAGCTGACGGATGCTGACTTTATTAAGGAACTAAATAAAAAAATAGACTTTTTCAGAGGTGGACTTGTTGTAAAGAGCAACGATAAGTATATAAATTATAGTGATTTACCTCATGAAGATTGGTTTTATGACAGCTTGATAAAAACGGATTTAAATACCGGAAATTCCGAGTCAGATAAGCATATGATTTCTCATATAGAAGATAAGTATATATACTTTGATTATACTTTTATAGATCAGGGAAAAGAAATCATATATTTTTTTGTGGCGGATGTTTCGGAGTTTAAAACTGCCGGTGACAAGGCAGGTAGAGGATTTTTTATAATAATATTTATTATTTTGTTGATAATTGTTACTCCATTATTAATTATTCTATCAAGGGATATCATAGCACCAATAAGAAGGCTTGAGGAGGGTGTCCAAAATATTAAAGATGGAAATTTGGATTTTGAGCTTGTAACAAAGAAAAGAAATGAAATAGGAAAGGTTATTCTTTCCTTTGAAAAGATGAGAATGGAGCTTAAAAAGTCAATTGATAAGCAGGTATTATATGAAGAAAACAGAAGAGAATTGATTTCAAGCATTAGCCATGATTTGAAAACTCCAATAACATCTATAAAGGGTTATGTAGAGGGTATCATGGATGGAGTTGCAAATTCACCTGATAAAATGGAAAAATACCTTAAGGTTATTTATCAAAAAAGTGTAGATATGGACAGATTAATTGATGATTTATTTTTATTTTCAAAGCTTGATTTAAATAAGGTTCCTCTTGAAAGAGAAGAAATTATGGTTGTTCCTTTTATTTTGCAGATAATAGAAGAATTGAAGATGGAATGTGATTCATCCAATTTTTTAATTACTGTTCATAAGAATCAATTGATGGAAGAGACTACCTTATTGATAGATCAACAAAAGATGAAAAGAGTCTTTCTGAATATTATACAAAACAGCATGAAATACATGGATAAAGAGGATAAAAAGATAGATATAAATATTAATAACAGCGGCAAATTTGTACAATTTGTAATTGCAGATAATGGCAGAGGAATAAAAGATGAAAATCTTCCATTTGTTTTTGAAAAGTTCTACAGAGAAGATCAATCAAGAAATACAAATACAGGAGGTACAGGGCTTGGTCTTGCTATTGCAAAACAGATAGTTGAGATGCATGAGGGTAAAATATTTGCAACCAGCAAGGTTGGAGTGGGTACAAAGGTTATTATTGAAATTAAAAAGCCTCACTAAGCTGTAAAGGAGATTATTTTGGAAAAGAAAATATTAATTATTGAAGACGAGGTAAGTATCGCAGAGTTGGAAAAAGATTATTTGGAAATTAATGGATTTTTTGTTAGGATGGCTCATACAGGCAGCAAAGGATTAAAAATGGTTTGCGAAGATCAGTATGATTTAGTTATTCTGGATTTGATGCTGCCTGAAATAGATGGATTTGAGATATGTAAAAGAATTCGTGAAAAGCAGGAAATTCCAATCATTATGGTTTCTGCAAAAAAAGAAGATATAGATAAGATTCGAGGCTTAGGGATAGGAGCTGATGACTATATTACAAAGCCCTTTAGTCCAAATGAGATGGTAGCTAGAGTAAAAGCTCACTTAACCAGATATGAGAGATTAGCCGGAAAGGAAGAAAAGAAAAAAGAAATCGTTATTAGAAATTTGACTATACAGACTCAATCAAGACGTATATATGTTGATAATAATGAAATTATATTAACAACGAAGGAATATGAATTGCTATATTTTTTAGCAACAAATCCAAATCATGTATTTAGTAAAGAGATTCTGATAGATAGGATTTGGGGAACGGAGTATTTTGTTGATACTGCAACCGTTACAGTACATATTGGGAAGCTTAGAGATAAAATTGATAAAAGCACAAATAACAAGGTTCCATTTATTGAAACAGTTTGGGGAGCAGGCTAC
Organism: uncultured Eubacteriales bacterium; assembly: GCA_964470745.1. GTDB lineage: Bacteria > Bacillota > Clostridia > DSM-8532 > CAYYEC01 > CAYYEC01. Next base: position 10,122 of record CAYYEC010000051.1, read on the forward strand.
AGATTTAATGTTTAATCACGGTAACCTTTCTAGCATTTCAAATTCATTTAGCGCTAATAGTGACCATTCAATCGTTCTTTCCGAAAATGAACATTACCACAGTGGATTAAATTTTGTAACACCAAATGCAAGACATAATGGAACTGTAGAAAAAGTTATGAAAAAAGAAAAATCCAGGCAGCAACAAGAAAACACATCACTAAAGAATGAAAATAAATCAGCTAAAATGAAGAAACAACAAAAAAATAAAGTATCAGCAATATTTATGTCTGAACAAATTAAAAGATTAGAAAGGTTAGAGGGGTATAATGTTTTTGAGAGAACATTTGAGAGAACAGATGATAGTTACGGATGGAATAAATTAAAAAATCTTAAAACACAGGTTATAAGTGATGATTTTAACGAAATTGTTAAACATAATGGTTTTAAGAATGTATTCGAATTTTATAATTTAATATCAAGAGTAGATCTTAAGGTAAATACTGATAAATTTTATTATTGGAAATTAAATGACGGTACAAAACCAGGTTTACTAAAAATAGTTGAATGAGATTTATATCTCTTACTCCAAAGAACCAGATAGTTTTGGACCGATCCTAGTTGCTCCAGAAAATATTAAATGCTTTATTTTGTAATTTTATTAATATAAAATTAACAATGTATAAAAGGGCCTTGAAGCTCTATCAGTTTCGTACTTATCAAACTAAATAAGAATATTATCCCATAAATTACATCTGGAATACAGTAAAAATGTAATATATAATGACCTCGCGCTATGTTATGTAAACCACAAACAAATATTGGAGGAATTAAAGAATGAATTTTAAAAAGTTTTTGTCAATGATACTTGTAATATGCATATTGACCATGTCATTAATCAGTCAGGTTTTTGCAGAACCACTTTCTATTCCAAACAAAAGTGGCAAAGGTATGCCAAAAGCAGATGAGTTACAATCAGGTGTAGAAGTGAGAAATGCAATGCCAAAGCCGGGAGATGAACCCATAGAGCTTGAAAAACGCAGAACAAACTATTCAAAAGAGTATTTAAATTCAGATGGTACATTTACTGTCGAAGTAGCTACAAAACCTATAAACTACAAAGATAAAAGTGGAAAACTAAGAGAGATAGATAATACTTTTGTATCTTCAAGCAAAGCAGGTTTTGATTTTGAGAATAAAGCCAATTCATTTAAAGTACAACTTGCAAAAAATAATCAATCAGGAGATTTGGTGCAATATAGCATTGATGACGATCGCTACATTGCTTTTTCCCCAGCTGATAAATTTAGTTCAATAGGTAATGCAAATAAGTCCTCAATGGAATATAAAAATATTAAAGCAGGAATTGACTTAAAGTATACTGCAGATAGTAATATGCTCAAAGAAGAAATAATCCTTAATCAATATCCAAATACAAACACATTTACTTTTAACCTTAAATCTAAGGGAATATCATTTGAGAAGGATGAAGATGGTATAATTTGGGGTAAAGACAGCAAAACAAATGAAAAACTTTTTCAATTTAAAAAACCATATGCACAGGATTCAAATGAATTAATAACATTGGATGCAAGTCTGGATATTACGGAAAATAACTCGAAAATCGTATTAACAGTAAATAATGAGTGGCTTCAAAATGCTCAATATCCAGTTATAATAGACCCAACTATTGAGACTTCTGTAAATAGCACTATTCAAGACACTTATATATCAAGTGCAAATCCTGATTCAGAATATTACTGGAGTTCATATTTACATGTTGGTTATCTCTCAGGCTATGGTACTCTTAGATCCATGATAAAGTTTGATAACCTACCCAGTCTTCCTGTAGGAGCACAAATAACAAAGGCTGAAATTGGCGCTTTCATGTATCTTGGGAGTACATCAGGTACAACTGTAGACGTTCATAAGATTACACAAAGGTGGGATGAAGATGTTGTTAACTGGAATAGCAATATCACGTTTGATTCAACACCTATTCTATCATCATATACAGCTACGCCAAATACTGAATGGAAATTTGATATTACATCACTGGCAACAGGATGGTATGATTGTACAACTCCAAATTATGGGGTACTTTTAAAAGCTACAAATGAATCAAGTCCCAAGATAAGTTTCTATTCTTCAGATGCTGCAGGTGTTTCCAACCCAAGACTTATAATTAATTATAAGGTTGATCCACTGGGATCTCAACCATATTTTAGTTTTGACGGAGATGTAAATGTATTTAATGGAAATATGGTAGTTTCAGAGACAGATACAACACTTCCAGGAAGAGGAGTACCTATTTCGATAACAAGAACCTACAATTCACGTGATGAAGAAACATCAACTGTGGGTAAAAGATGGAGATTAAATGTAGGAATGAGAATGGATGTTGTCGCTAATGATGAAAGTGCTGTAAAATTAACCGAAGGCGATGGGGCAAAAATGTATTTTGGATTCAAAGAAATAGATTCAAATCAAAACAAGATTTATACATCTCCAGCAGGAATAAATTCAACACTTATTAAAGACTATAATCTGGGCGTGTTTATATTGGAAGAAAAATCAGGAATCAAATACTATTTTACTTCTGATGGCAGGCTGGATAAGGTAGTAGATACAGACGGCAATACAGCAGATTTATTTTACAATGGAGATTACACAATTAATAGAATTCAGGATGATTCCGGTAGGATTGTCTATTTTAATTACGCAAATGGAAAATTGGACACGATTACAGGAAATGAAATTCCTACAATA
>CAYYEC010000052.1:0-12690 GCA_964470745.1 uncultured Eubacteriales bacterium
CTCTATTTCAGTAAAACCTCTAATTTTTTCAATAGAATAACCTTGTCCACCTAAAATTCTATCAATAAGCGAATATGCTATAGTTGGAGCTATTTCAAATATAACTGATCCTGTTAAAGGTGCAAAATCTACAATTCCAAGTATAACAGGATTAGCTATAGAGTTATTAAACTCTGAATACTGCAAAGGCTCAACAGATATTACTTCTACCTGAACTAAAGTTCTTAAATAGCCGGATAGGTACGTCGTAATCAATCTGGCATAGTTTTCATTAATCATCTGCAAAGTCCTTATATGGTCCTTAGCAAATTTACTGGGCCTTCTAAAATCATGAGTCTTTATTTTTTTCTCTTGATTTGTACTCTGTATCTGTTGTACATCTATTTCCCCAGTATTTAGTGCCTTTAGGAGCTCATCTATCTCGTTTTGCGACAATATATCTCCCAAGAAAATCACCCCCTGGTTGTTTGTGTCACTTCAAATTCATAATTTTTTTCAAGTGATACAAATCTACTTCCTTTATATTGTGGTCTGCACACCCTGTACAACATACTTTACAAACCACCTACTGGTAAAACCAATTTATTACTACTTCATAAATAAATTCTTTATTTTCTTTCTCATTAGAATTAAGTAAATCATTTATTAGCTTTTTTAAATCCTCTTTCACTGTACTCATATAATCAGGTTGTTTAATCTGAGTCAATGATGTGTTCTGGAAGTATATTTGAATATCTTCCATAATTTCATTTTGATAAAGTGCAAATTTATCTAAGATCGCAGCATTATTTTTACCTTTTTTACCTTTATCATAAATCAAATTTAATTGATTAATTATTAATATTGAATTTTCATAATTTCCATCATCTTTTAAATTTAAATATTGCTTTTCATCAAAAACCGAAAATGAGCCTCTTTGATTATCTGGAATAGCTATTACCTTTGCTTCCTGAGCATTATCTGTAGAGTTATTTTTGGAGCTTCCGCCTACAAAAAATAAATATGCAGCAAGTACAGCTAACGTAAGAGTTAGAATGGCAACTATAAATAATAGAATCGTATAATTCCCTTTTCCTCCCAAAATTTTTGCCTCCTTTTATCTTTTGTAAAATTAGTATTTCTCCATCTATTGATGTTCTATCTATTTACTTACTTACTTTTTCCAGCAAATTTCTACCTGAAAATATTTTTTTCTTATATTGTATCACTTTTTCTACTACTTCTTCAAGTGTTTCTGTAACAATGAACTTTTTGCCATTCAATGTAGTGATTATACAATCCGGAGTTTCTTCAATTGTTTCAATTAACTCCGCATTTAAAATAAAATTCTTGCTATTTAATCTTGTTAAACTTATCATAATATTTTTACCTCAAAAACTCAATAGAAAACTTTAATTTTTCAATACAAACAGACATATTTGTGTAATTATATTTATTTTTTTACACATATTTATGCAAATTGCCGCAGAATATTATACTTACTATCCTACGGCATTATAATATAAATTACCTCTTCATATTTACCAGTTCTTGTAACATTTCATCTGTAGATGTCATAATTCTACTATTTGCTTGAAAGCCTCTTTGGGTAACTATCATTTCTGTAAATTGGCTCGATAAATCAACGTTTGACATTTCCAACGTTCCGGGATTTAACTCTCCTACTCCTTCTGAACCTGGTTTCCAGGCTCTTTTGAAATCCCCGGAGTTTGTTGTAGGCGTAAATAAGTTATTGCCTGAACGTGCTAACCCAGCTGGATTTTCAAAGCTTGCCATAGCTACCAATCCTAGAGGCTGCTGTTGCCCATTACTATATACTCAGGTGATTATTCCATCTCCACCTATACTGAATGTAGTTAAACTACCTGTTGCATAACCATCAACACTTGTAGGTTTTACCGAACTGTCTGCAGCATACATGGTTAATTTAGTAAAGTCCAAATTGACTGTAAATGGAGCTGAACCAATATTATAATTAGCATTGTCCGGTGTAAATACCACATCCTTATTAACAGGAAAATCAGTTTCAGTATTAATTATTTTACCAGATTCATCAAATTTTATTTTTCCAGGTGTAGCAGTTCCAGCTAAACTACTATCTCCTGCTATTTCCCAGGACCATTCAGTTGATGGAGGTGTAGCATCATTAACAGCTGTTTTCCAAAAATTTAAATTTACTTTGTAATCATTGCCTAATGAATCATAGACTGTCACAGGAACGATAAATTGAGGGTCTGTTATAGTTATATCAGCAACTACCGACTCAGTAGCGTCTAAATTTCCTGAATAAACAGCTGAAGTAGTTGCCTGTGCTGCAATAATCCTTTTATTTAAATTATATGTATCTTCAAATATGTTAATCGGTTCAATTTCTTTTTCTGTGTCAAATGTATATGTACCATCATCATTTGCCGCTCCGCCGTAATCCTGCCAGCCCATTACGTTTAAACCACTTGGTCCTACTAAGTTTCCCAATTTGTCAACGCCAAAGTTTCCAGCTCTTGTAAAATAATTCGTACCACTTTTTCCATCACCTACTATAAAAAACCCTTCACCTTCAATAGCCAAGTCTGTTGGACTATCAGTTCTCTGAAAGCTACCTCTTGTCGTAAGGGTATCCACAGCATTAACACTCATACCTAATCCAACCTGAAGTGGATTGGTACCACCTCTCCCGGTATCTCCATCCGGAGCACCTGCACCTTCCATCGTCTGGCTAAAAACTTCTTTAAATGTTACTCTGGATGCTCTATATCCCAGAGTGTTTACATTAGCTATATTATTACCAATTACATCCATTTTCGTTTGATGTGCTTTTAAACCAGACACAGCTGCAAACATTGATCTCATCATAATAAAACGACCTCCTTTAGTTTGTTCTGTTCCTTCCGTCATTCAGGAACAGGTAGCCTCCCTAACCGGGTCCAGCTACATTTTTTCTTAAATAATATTATTTTAAATACTTAACCAAAAACTGCTCCATCAATATTAGTAAATACATTCTCTTTCAGGTCTGTACTATCTACAGCAGTTACAACAGTTCTATTCTTTATACTAACTACAAAGGCAATATTATCTACCATAACAAGAGAATCCTTTACACCTTTTTGAGAAGCTTTATTAACAGCATCTTTAATTTTCCCCATTTGCATGTCTGTTAAATTTATATCCCGGGATTTTAATCTCATTTCTGCATGCTTAGAAAACTTAATTTCTTCATTTTCATTTATTTTCTGGCTCAATATGGTACCGAATTTACTATTGGCAGGTATATTTTTTGAACTTATTTGGTTGGCTTGACCTTGATTTAATTTATTTATACTTTTCATGTAATTATTATTTACAATCATTCAATCACCTCCTAAACCAATTATACCTACAGAGACTTTATATACTTGCTATTCTACAATTGCTTCTTCCGATCCCTCAGTTGTAGTTTCTTCAACAGAGTTTTCATTATCTTCATTAGCCGTCAATGCTTGTAGTATTTGATTAAGCAAGACCTGCTCTCCATTTACTATATCTACCTTCGTTGCTCCTGATATTGAATCTGCTGGAACTATCACTCCATCTAACATAGCAACAATTTTACCTTCGGAATCAATATTATAATCCCTTAGTACTGCACTAACCGCTATATCAGAATCAGATTCATCATCATGTACTTTAACTGAAACAATATCTCCCATATTTTCATCCAAATACTTTTTAACATAATCAGAATCAGCTTTGTCAACAAGATAGCTTGCATCTGCACCAACATCAGAAACATCAACTACAACACCGTCTAATATTGCAGCTGTTTCATTATCAATGTTTTTTACCGTTCTTACAACTCCTTCAACATTGACTTTTTCGTCATTGTCACCCTTTAAGAACGAATCTACATTAAAACCAATAAAATTTGTATACTTTGATATATCATCAGTCCCTTTTGTAGAATCTAATGCATCGGCATTATCATATACATTTACAATTTTGTCTACTTCAATTTCCTGATCATCAACAATTACATAGGTCTTACCAGCGCTCATTTTTACTGATGTAACTTCTCCAGTAACAGTTTTTGTTTCACCAGTACTGTCATCTGAAACATTTGCAACAACTGTTTTTCCTATTAAATTAAACGCCTTTACCGAGGAAAAGCTGCTATTCAAATTTTGCATTTGCTCAAGAGAACTAAATTGAGCCATTTGACCAATAAATTCTTTATCATCCATTGGTTGTAATGGGTCCTGGTATTTTAATTGAGTTACAAGTAAATTTAAAAAATCATCTTTTCCAAGTTCAGAACTAGCAGTTCTTTCAGTACTTTTTGCAGTACTATCAATAATTTCTTGAATTGTTTTTTGATTTCCTACACTATCTACAGCCATTTTTTCACCTCCATTTTAATTAATTGAAATAAATTTAGCTTCCTTTAAGCGGTTAAGTCTATACTGCTTTCTGCAACTTCATATGGATTAATCCTTTTTTGGCTTTCTGCTATCTGGTTTAATCCTGCAAGATTTCCTTTTAAAACTCCAACCTTATTTTTTGATTGTCTTTTATTTGAATCAGACTGGCTATTTTGATTCTCAAATTGTCTCGAAGAACCGTCACCAACTGAAACACTAAATCCTTGAACTGTCATTCCCTGCTTTTCCAAAGAATCTTTCAATAGCTGCATATTCGTTTCCAAGACAGCCTTAACCTGTTCACTCTCAGCTACAAACTTTGCCATAACCAAGCCTCGTTCTGTTATGATTTTTAAGGACAACTTGCCCAAGCTTTCAGGTTTTAACTCCATAACCATTTCAGATTTATCATCTGTTAAAACTGCCTTTGCCTTATCAATCACCTGGTTTATTATTTCATTCTTTGAAATATTCACTTCTTTAAAAGGAGTAGTAATTTTAGTAACATCTGAATTATCTTTAATTTGATTACCCAGTACATTATTGAACTGTAAATCATTACCAGAATTTCTCGTTCCTTGAGATAATTTTTCATTTTGGCCTAGCAATAACGTAGAATCGTCAGAATCATTGAAGTTCTCAGATCCTTTATTATCAGATTTATCTGCATCTTTAGCTTCAAAAATTATTTCACCACTTACTTCTTCAGCTGCAGGAAATTCGGGAGAATCTTGATTTTGCAACACTTTCTGGTCGGGAATCTTTATTTCAGATATTTCATCCAAATCCACTTCAGCAGTTTCTTGTATGTTTAAAGCAGACTTTAAAGAATCAGTGATTTTATTATTCAAATTATCTGGATTTTGCTTTAAATCATCAACTAATTTCTCAAGCTTTGACTTAAACTCAGATATAAGCTGTTCATCCAAAGGCTTTTTGCTTCTTAAATCAATTACTTCTATGTCGGAATCTGTGTTGAGACCTTCAACTACTTCCTGAACAACTGTATTTGTAGCCTCCATATTCTTTAATTCATTAGTTCCCTTATTTATCAACTCTTTAATTTCTGTCTGGATAGCTTTAAATATTTCACTTAATGCACTTTTTTCATCATCTGATAAATTAAGTAAATTAGCTATTTCATTAATTTTTTCACTTAATTTTTCTTCATCTGAAATTTCTTCAGGGCTTATTCCAAGTTGATTAAATAAGTCGACTGCTTCATCCTTTGGCAAACCTAATACATCTGCAAAAGTTTCAAGTATAGTATCTTCTTTAGTTTCATTCTTTTCTTTAGTTTCATTCTTTTCTTTAGTTTTATCTTTCTTAACAGATGAATTCTTTTCTTCTTTAATGCTTTTATCGTCTGATAAATTATTAGTCTCTTTTTTCAACTTATCATCTGTAGATCTATTATCATACTTTTGTTTTTCACTGTTACTTTTTATAGATCTATACTCTTTTTGCCTAACCTCATCGTTATTATTTGATTTAGAAGTTTTCTCAACAAAAGATCTGTTCATAGTATCATTTTTTAATGACCTACTTAAAGTTTCCTTAAATTGATTTTGAGGAATAATAAGGTTTTTGCTTTTACTATTAGTAGTACTATCAGAATTTAAAGAAATGTTAGCTAGCATATCATTCAAGTAATTATTCGTTATCATCTTTTCACCCCCTTTCAAGTAGAATCATTTGCGCAAAATCTATAATATATTTTATTTTAAATTTACTTCGGCCATTTTCTCAGTCACTTTTGCTGCAAAATCCGGCCTCATCTCTCCTAATATTTCAGCATAAACACTACTTTTCATATTTCCTAATATATCAACTATTAAATCTATCTTTGAAGTGCCCATGCTCTCAAAAATTCCAGCAGTTGCTGATGGTTCCATGCTTTCATATCTCTTAGCAAAGTCTTTTGTTTCTTCACTTATTTTTTCTTTCTGTATTATATCTCCATATATTTGTCCTGCCAGCTCTGGATCTATTGATTCAAAATATTGTTTAAACCCAGTTTTATCTCCTGAAGCAATTAACTTATCAACCGCTTCTTTTTCTTTCGATAGCTGTTCTTTTTGCTTATCAATATCTTGCTGCGCTAATTCTACTTTCTTCTTCATATTATCTACTTCCAAAAGAGCTTGCTCTTGATTATCCTTAATTGCTTGTAATTCACTTATAGTACCATTTGCACTTTCAAGTTCTTTTTTTAAATTATCTCTTGTTTGTCTTAGTTCATTATATTTTTCAATCAATTGGGTTTCATTTAAATACTTTGGATTTTCCGGATCTTCTCCCTGAGGTAAAGGAGGCAGAGCATACTTTGCAATTGGCAAATTTTGTAACGATTCTCTATACTTTTCAGCCAGTCCATTTATATTATTGTGTAATATATAATAAGAAGCTCCTGCGAAAACTATTAAAAATATTAAAACCGATGTAATAACAGTAATAATTCCATAAAGCATATTGCTTATTCCACTTTTTTTTTCATTATTACCCTTGGTGTTGGAGGCTCTCTTTTTATTTTTTGCCATTTAATATCTCCTGAATATTTTTAAACTATATTTCCTATTTACTATTTTTGTAGCTAATAATTTCATCGTTTATTTTTTGCTCTTGCTTATATTCTTCTTTTAAATATTCTTCATACTTTTTTTCTTTTAGTTTTTCTAAAGCTTTTCTCTCCTGTACTGCTTTTATAAGTTTTTCTCTAATAATATCGACATTTTTTTCATGAGATTTAACACTTTCTTTCTGATTTTCTATCCTGTCTTTTAAAGTAGATATATAAACATTATAATCTTTTAATTTATCTACAGAAATCTTATTAGTTGTAGTTTCCCTAAATTGAATTAAGCAACTTTCCCTTTGCTTTTCTAATGAAAGTATCTTGAATTTTTCCTCTTCAAGCTTTTGAATAGCTTTTCCAAGTTGGTTTTTTATGTCATTTTCTATTTGTATTTTAATATTTAAAAGCGATTGCAGTTTAAAAACAAATTTTGCCACCATATCACCTCGGAGGAGGTAATAGCCCTGAAATCACGGGGACAGCTCTTTTGATTCCATCAAAAGAGCCGTCCCCGTGATTTGGGCCGTCACCTTTTTTCCACTTTTATTTTAATACTTCCTTAATCAGCTCTAATACTTCCTCAAATTTAAATTTCTCGTGTGTTCCTTGCTGTATAAATTCAGAAATTTTGTCAATTGCTTCAATAGCATAGTCAATTTTATCATTACTGCCTTTAACATATGCTCCAACATTTATTAAGTCTTCTGCTTCCCTATAAACAGCCATAACCTTTTTAATTTCATTTGCAATAGATTTATGCTCTGAAGTCGCTATATCTGACATAACTCTGCTTATACTTGCAAGTACATCAATTGCCGGATATTGATTTTTATTTGCAAGCTGTCTTGAAAGCACTATATGTCCATCAAGAATTCCTCTTGCCGTATCGGTAACAGGCTCGGTCAAATCATCTCCGTCCACCAATACCGTATATAATCCAGTTATAGATCCCTTTTGGGAATTCCCAGCTCTTTCCAGAAGTTTTGGAAGCAATGCAAATACAGATGGAGTATATCCTCTTGACACTGGTGGTTCTCCAACTGCTAGTCCGATTTCTCTCTGAGCCATTGCAAACCTTGTGAGAGAGTCCATGAGTAAAAGTACGTCTTTACCCTGATCTCTAAAATATTCTGCAACTGATGTAGCCAATAGAGCTCCCTTTTGTCTAATTAAAGCAGGCTGGTCTGATGTAGCAACAATTACTACCGACCGCTTTAAGCCTTCATCTTGCAAGTCTTTTTCAATAAACTCCCGAACCTCTCTTCCTCTTTCTCCAATTAACGCAATGACATTTATATCAGCTTTGGTATTTCTCGCAATCATACCCATAAGAGTACTTTTACCAACACCACTACCTGCAAATATCCCTACCCTCTGTCCTTTTCCAATTGTCAGAAGCCCATCAATGGTTTTAACTCCAAGTGATAAAGGTTTGCTTATTCTTTTTCGCATTAGTGGATGAGGAGGCTGATTATCTACCGGGTAAAAGTCTTCCATTGCAATATCACCTTTTAAATCTATAGGATTTCCCATTCCATCTAATACTCTTCCTAGAAGACTATTTCCTACACCAACCCTTAGATTATTGCCTGTAGCTATAACCGTGCTTCCCGGTCCAATTCCTGTCATTTCCCCTAAAGGCATTAAGAGAACTTTACTATCTTTAAAACCAACAACTTCGGCCTTAATAATCTCTTTAGTTTTTAGAGTGTGTAATTCACAAAGCTCTCCTATATTAACTTCCGGACCATCAGATTCTATGGTTAATCCAACCACCTTTGACACTTTACCTTTAAATTTCATGAAATGATTTTTTTGAAGAATCTCTTTATATTTTATAAAGTCTATACTTATCAATTAAGCAGCATTCCTTTCTATATGTTTCACACTTAATCCTTTACATCTTAAAATACAATAAGTGCGAAATCATATACCTAAAGCTATATAACATATAAAAATAATTTTAGCTTATGTAAAATACTTAAGTAGCGTTATATATAGCCACAAAGTTCAAAAAAATATTTTAATTGCTTTTAAGTCTCAACCTGTTTACCAAGAACTAATTTAAAAGCTTCTTCAATTTTTTGAAATTTAGTATCCTTACCAGCATCTACTGTGCCAAAAGGAGTTTCTAAAATGCATCCTCCAGATTTTAGTGATAAATCTTTTTTAATTTCTAAATCATCCAATCCTTCTACCATTGATATTAATTCATCTTTTGATTTTACTAATAACTCGTAGTTATCAGAAGATACTTTTAACGTAACACTTTCAATATTTGAACAATTTCCAAAGGCATCTTTCACCATATAAAGAATAGCTTCTTTATTTTGAGAAATTTCTGTATTTATAACTTTTTTAGCAATATCTAAAATCATTTCAACTGCATCAGATTCTATGCTTTGCAAAACCTCATTATACTCTGACTTAGCATGCTCTCTAATAAACTCTGCCTCTTTAATTAAATCATTATATTGGCTTTTAGCTTCATTTTCACCTTTTTCATAACCACTTTCCATAGCCTGTCTCTCTATTTCTGCTCTATATTCATCACATTGTTCTTTTATTTCCTCAAGTATTCTTTCAGCCTCAAATTCAGCTTCTTTAACAATAAATTCAGCCTCTTTTTTTGCATTTTCTAGAATTTCTTCCGGAGATGGACCTTTTTCTTCTACGTCCTCTTCCAAGTCTTCATCAATTTCTTCTTCATTTATATTCTTCACTGCTTTATGCTTAATAATATTTGATGTATGTGGAGCTTTTACCTGAAATGGTATTCCCATATTTACCTGATAATTTTTAAATACCTTATTATACAATTATTTCATCTCCTCCACCTCTAGAAATAATAATTTCACCTGCATCTTCAAGTTTTCTGATTATATTAACAATCTTTTGCTGTGCCTCTTCTACATCTTTTAATCTTACTGGCCCCATAAACTCAAGGTCATCCTTTATCATTTCAGTCAAACGCTTGGACATATTGGAGAAAATAAGCTTTTGCACTTCTTCTGTAGACCCCTTGAGAGCAATAGCCAACTGGTTATTATCGACTTCTCTAAGAAATCTTTGTATAGAACGACTATCCAGAGATAAAATATCTTCGAATACAAACATTCTCTTCTTGATTTCTTCTGCTAAATCAGTATCTTCAATTTCAAGAGTTTCCATAATATATTTCTCTGTTCCTCGATCTACAGAATTCAATATATCAACAATAGCTTGTACTCCTCCTGCCGCTGTATAATCTTCTGTAACAAGAGATGATAATTTCTTTTCCAGTACTCTTTCAACTTCTTTTATAACCTCTGGAGATGTTCTATCCATAGTAGCTATTCTTCTTGCTACATCTGCCTGCTTATCCTGGGGTAATGCCGAGAGAACAATAGATGCCTGCTGCGGTTTTAAATATGCTAAAATAAGAGCAATAGTCTGTGGATGCTCACTTTGAATGAAGTTCAATAGCTGTCCGGGGTCTGCTTTTCTAACAAAATCAAAAGGCCTAACCTGTAATGAAACAGTAAGTTTATTTATAATATCAAAAGCCTTTTGAGTACCTAAAGCTTTTTCAAGTATATCTTTAGCATAACCAATACCACCTTCTGTGATATATTCTTGAGCAAGGCATACTTGATAGAATTCCTCCATAACTTTTTCCTTATCTTCTGGAGAAACACTTCTTATGTTTGCTATTTCGAGTGTCAATTGCTCAATTTCTTCTTCTTTTAAATGTTTAAATATTTCGGCTGATTTTTCAGGTCCTAAAGCAATCAATAACATGGCAGCCTTTTCTTTCCCTGAACGGTCTAATGCCATAGCACTTCCAATAGGCAAATGGATCAACTCCCAACAAAAGTATTTTACTTCTCTCCTCGCAACTTATTAACTTATTCTATGGTTTCGCCTTCCGCCAATTGTTACCACAAATGGCACGGCAAAAAGAGTAAGTAAATAAGTTATTTGGATCTAATCCCAATCATCAGCAAGCCAATTTCTTAGTAATTGAGCCACTGCATCCGGTTTTTGTTTAACAAACTTATCAATTTGTTTCTTAACCTCAGATTTTTCTTCTAAATCAATTTCTTCCAAATGTTCTTCCGGTGATATAAATGTTGGCCCACCAGCCATAGCAGGCTCTAACTCCGCTATATCTTCTTCCGGTTTCTTTCTTGGTACGGCTGCAATCAACAGACCAATTGTCAAGAATAGTATCAAGGCAAACAATCCATAAGTATCAATGATTTCTTTTAAAGTGTCTGTCCAAGCAACCACTGGTACAACTTCTTCTGCCATCTTATATGTACTAACTGAAATATTTGAAGTTGGTATACCTGTAGCTCTGCTTGCATCTACTTTTACCTGATTTAAAAAGTTCTCGTCCAATGCTGTAGCATCTTTTATTCTATTCCCATACCAAAGAGCTATAGTCATTGTTGACTCATCCATTAACATTTTTCCAACAGCTTTTTCCGACTGTTTAATGTAACGAGTATACTCATAGTTAGCAGTTTTATCACTTTTATTATAATCTGAATTGCTATCTTGACCAGTCTGATATGATGGAGTTCCAGGATTACTATCAATTCCAGCCGTACCATTTGCACTGCCATTTGTGACACTTTCTTTTATTTCTTGAGAACTTATAAGTGCTCCTTCATCCATTCCATCAGGATTCTTTATTCCATTTTCTTCCATGATTAGTTTGTCGAAATCCAAAATTGGATTAACCGTTACTACTAATGTATCAAAATATGCAGAAGGTCCCACATTATAAATTTTTTTCACTTCACTTTCAAGCTGCAATGCTTTATTGGTTCTCATTTCTTCATGGGTATTTGCCATATCTATTGAGCTATCATTAGCCTTTGCATTCAGTATGTTCCCATATTCATCACCAACTGTAACATTCTGAGGATCAAGGTCCACAAAGCTTGACGCAACTAACATAACTATCCCTTGAACTTGTTGAGCATTAACATCTCCAACCACAGTTACATAGGCTTTTCCTTTTTGTGTATCACTATTTGGTTTAACATATACTGATTTTTCAGGGAGAGATATTGAAACAGTAGCATTTTTTACATTGTCGAGCATTTTAATTTTGGCTTCCAATTCAGCCTTCCCATAGTTCTCCCAAAGTTTCTTTTTGTCACTCTCAGTGGTATTAAGTTTTATTGACCCCCATGCATTTTCAAAGGTCATAGACCCCTTTGGAAGCCCTTCCATAACCAGAGCAACATCTGCAGCATCTCTGTTTTTTTTATCTACATATATGCTACCATCAGCATTTGCTTTGTATTTTATTCCTTTGCTGTCTAAAACCTCTGTTATTGCTTTTAAATCTTCTTGAGCATCTCTAATTAAAAGTACGTAATTTGATTTCAATGTAAAATATAACCCGAATATTATTACCGCTAGCAATACTCCACCAGTTATATAAATTCGTATTTTTTGAGATTTATCTAACTGCTTCCAAAACTCTGTTATTTTGTTTAATATATTTGTAATGGCATCAGGCATTCAATTCTCACCCCTAATAATACTCTTTTATCTTTAGTAAACATATAAGCATCTCTATCTTAATCTTAATCTCTATCTCAGCCTACTCTAAATTATATCTGCATTCTCATAATTTCGTTGTACGCATCTAATATCTTATTTCTTATCTGCATTGTAAACTGCAAAGCAATGTTTGCTTTTTCTCCCGCAATCATAACC
>CAYYEC010000053.1:0-12667 GCA_964470745.1 uncultured Eubacteriales bacterium
GAATTAGCTTCCCTTATCCAATCAGCAGAAGATTATAATATGAATTATATCTATGCATCTACTATAAGGATTTTACGATATATTGCCATTATTATAACTCTATTACTTCCTGCACTTTATATATCAGTAACCAGTTACCACCAGGAGCTGCTGCCTGAAAATCTTATAGAGAGTATTGCAGCCTCACGTATTGGGGTACCCTTCCCGGCTGTTTTTGAGGCTCTTGTTATGGAGTTGACATTTGAACTCTTAAGAGAAGCAGGGGTACGTTTGGCAAGACCTGTGGGCGGAGCTGTAAGTATTGTCGGGGCACTGGTCATTGGCCAGTCGGCAGTCCAGGCAAATATTGTATCCCCATTGATGGTAATAATAGTATCTCTTACTGGTATAGCCTCATTTGTAATCCCACAATATATTGTTTCTTTCCCACTAAGGTTATCAAGGTTTGGCTTAATGTTTCTATCATCCATACTGGGATTTTATGGACTATTACTGGGTTTACTGTTTATACTGTTTCATTTGTGTTCATTAAGAAGCTTTGGCGTTCCATATCTTGCACCAATATCCCCATTTGACCCAAATGGTATTAAAGATACACTGGTTCGCTTCCCTTTTTGGACATTTATTCATCGCCCTATGCAGATTGCCGCTAAATCAAAACGAATGCCATCTGCTCAGAAGACCAAGCCTTCTAAAAATGGGAGGAATGACGTATGAAAAAATTCATACTTTTTATGATTATTTTTTCATGTATATTAACTGGATGCTGGGATTTGACAGAAGTAGAAACACTTGACATAATTTCACTTATAGGGATTGATACCGGGGATAATGGTGACATTAAAGTGACTTTACAGGAACTGGCTCCTCTTAAGCAGCAAAAGGGCAGTCTGGCGGGAGGAAGCTCATCAGGGCAAAGTCCATTTCACACATATACTGTAACAGGTAAAACTATTTCTGAAACTATACAGAGTGTTACTGAAAAAACGGCAATCAGCAGACTGTTTTTTGCCCATTTGAGAGCCGCAATTATATCTGAAAACTTTGCCCGTTCAAAGGGATTAGAAGATATAATGGATTTTTTATTAAGAGATACTGAAATCAGGCGCAGAGTATGGATTTTAATTGCAAGAGATGGGGAACTGGACAAAGTAATGAATACTGATTTTGGACTGGGTATTCATACAGGAAGAATAATTGACGAAATCATTTATAATAAGCATCTCAACATTTTAGAGCCTGTTATTAATTTAAATGACTTTGTGAGAGCTATTGAAAATCCTGGCAATGAGCCATTTACGGCAGGAATTTATACAGTTAAAAAGAAGAATATTGAAGAAACAAAAAAATCCGAGGAGAAATCTGAGACCTATGATTTGGAAATTTCAGATGCTGCTGTATTTCATAGACTTAAGATGACAGGCTGGCTTGATGATATTGAAACCAAGGGACTATTATGGATAAGAGGAGAATTAAATGGAGGTATTCTTACTGTAAAATTCAAGGACACTGATATATCTATTGATATTGTAAATATGAGTTCAAAAATAAAACCGGTAATGAATGATGGCAAAATACACATTAATATTATGATAAATGTCCACTCAGTAATTATGGAGAGCAAGGGTAATATAGATTTTAGCGAAAATGAAATTATTAATAAAATAAACAATTTGCTAAAAGAAAAAATTGAAGAAGAAGTTACTAAAGCAGTAAAGAAATCCAGGGAACTCAATGGAGATATTTTTGGCTTTGGAGGCAGAATTTTTGATGTATATCCTAAATATTGGACAAAAATTGCAGATGACTGGGATGATGTTTATCAAAAACTGCCAGTGGCAATATATGTAAAATCCACAATAGAAGAAACCGGACTTATAAAAAAATCAGGATTTCGTCAAAAGACGTATAAGAAAGATTGAGGTTGAGATTAAGTAAAAGATAAGAAAATCCTATGTATAGTGCGAAGTAGTCTTCCCGCTTCGGAATCATGGGGGACGGTTCGAGCGTTTCCGAAGCGTAAGCGGAGGACCGAAGGGAAAACGATGGAACTGTCCCCTTGATTCCGGAGTGGGAAATTGGCACTTAGTGCGCAATATTTACAAATTACGAATTGAAAGAGCTGAAAGGTGTGATGAAAATATTTAAGATACTTGTTCTAATAGTTATTGTAATTATACTTGCAGAAGGAATCCCTCTGGTTAAAAAGAAATTGTGGAAAGAATTAGTTA
Organism: uncultured Eubacteriales bacterium; assembly: GCA_964470745.1. Taxonomy (GTDB): domain Bacteria; phylum Bacillota; class Clostridia; order DSM-8532; family CAYYEC01; genus CAYYEC01. The sequence continues at coordinate 2,232 of CAYYEC010000053.1, forward strand.
CTTTTGGGATACTGATATTTATATCAATAGTACTAATGGTTGGGAAAAGGCTTGATATTCAACCCCCCCTTGGTTTGTTGGGCAATCTGCTAAGCCCTATAGGTAAGATGCTATTCATGAAGAAATAGATAAAATTGAGAAGAGGTGAAGTATGGCTAATAAAGAAATTATAAGCTCAAACCAGTATACATGGATAATTTTTAGCATCATTACATCTATTACTGTTTTGCAAATACCCGGGATGCTTATTTCGCTGGCAGGTCATGACGGTTGGTTGTCAGTACTTCTGGCATGGCTATTGGATATTGCTGTAGCAATACTTTATGCTTATATGGCATCTCGCTTTCCCGGTGAAAACTACGTTCAATACAGTGAAACTATTCTTGGAAAATATATTGGAAAAATTGTGGGTATTATTTTTCCTCTTTTTTTCATGCTGGTGGCAATTATATTTATACGCTCTCTTGCCGAACTGATTTCCAGTATATTTTTACCTTATACACCTATAGAAGTGATTCTCGGAACAGGCTACTTCCTAATTGGCTATGGAGTCCGGAAAGGAATAGAATCAATTGCCAGAGCAAGTGAAGTTCTTGGACCCATTTATTTTATAAGTATGATTTTATTAATTTTACTGGTTATACCTGATGTAAGAATAGAGCGTGTGATGCCACAGCTTGCGGAAGGCTACTCACAATTTATTATCGGAGGTGTCTTTCTTCTTAATTTTTTTGGAGTATGTGCCATTATGGGTATGTATATCCCAATCATTAACAAACAGAAGCATGGTTTTATAGCTAAATTTACTGCAGTCACCATGGCCTCTCCGATAATTTGCCTTATTGTGGCTTTCAGTACAGCTGTACTTTGTGATGAAGGAGCACAAAATCTGGTTAATCCTGGTCTGGCCCTTGCCAGGTATATTAGTATTGGCAGAGTATTTGAGCGTGTGGAAATAATATGGATGATGATTGCTATTGCTGCGGGAATAGTAACATCTGCAAATTTAATCTGGGCTTTTTGTCAGGGAGTATCACATTCTGTAAAATTAAGTACATATAAGCCTCTGGTATATCCGGCAGTATTGCTTGCATTTATAGCTAGTATTACCTCCTTTCAAGGTTATGTTGACTTATATAACTTTCTTTTTTATACCTTTCCCATTATCGCAGTCTTTGTAGAAGCTATCCTTGAGTTGTTCCTGTTTGTTATGGCAGTAATTCTCAAAAAAAGAGGTAAAGCAGCTTGATGAAATTATCAAGTAACCACAAATTTTTTTATTATCCTAAATTAATGAGGAAATAGATATTTTTGTTTATAATGAAATACAGACTTATAGGTATCAGTGGAATTAATACAACAAGGGTAGCGGAGGAGAGTCCTGTAAGCTCAAACTAAAAAGAAAAACTGGAATTAAGGTGACATATATGAATTTAAAAAAGATATCTGCTATTTTTATTATACTGCCAATGATATTTCTGACCGGATGCTGGAGCAGTCGGGAAATAAATACTCTTGCTATAGCTGTATGTACCGGTATCGATAAAACAGAAAACGGTTATTTAGTTACCGAACAAATTATTAATCCAAAAGCAATAGCTTCCAAAAAAGCAACTAATGAAGCTCCTATCATATTATATTCCGGGACAGGAGAGGATTTACTTTCAATAACCAGAAAATTAACAACCAAATGTTCCAGAAAAATATATAATTCCCATCTTAGATTGGTAGTATTGGGAGAGGATGTTGCAAAAGACGGAATACAGGACATTATTGACTTTTTTGCACGGAATTATGAATATCGTACTGATTTTTATTTTGTAGTAGCTAAAGGAACAACTGCAAATAATATTTTAAGTTTATTGACTCCTTTAGAAACAATACCTGCAATGGAGATGTATAATTCCCTAAAATTGTCCGAAGAAACCTGGGCGCCAACAAAATCTATCAGAATTATCGAGCTTGTCAACTCTATCATTGCGGATGGAAAAAACCCTGTACTTACAGGAATTGAAATCACTGAAGGTGAAATCGATTCAAATTCTACGGATACCCTAAGGCAAAGCGATAAAATTAAAAAATTAAAATATACTTCTCTGGGAGCTTTAAGAAAGGACAAGCTTGTAGGCTGGTTGAAGGAGGAAGAAAGCAAAGGATACAATTATATCACTGGAAATGTAAAAAACACAGTAGGATATGTAAACTATAATGATAATGTGAAAATTTCAGTTGAAGTTAAAAAAACCAAATCAGAAATGAAGGCTTCTTTAGTAAATGGTAAACCTGCTATTAATGTGGAAATCGACATAATACAAAATATCGCAATGGTAGAAGGAGAGTTTGATGTTAGTAAGAAAGAGAATATAAAAATAGTAAATGAATTAGCTGAAAAAAAAGTTAAATCAATGTGTGAAAAAGCAGTAAATAAAGCACAAAACGAATTTAAGACTGATATTTTTGGATTTGGAGAAGTAGTACACAGAAAGTATCCAAAACTATGGGCAAAAATCAAAGATGACTGGAATGATGAATTTGCAGATCTTACAGTGAATATCAGTGTAAAATTTAAAACAAATCAGTTGGGGCAAATCACAAAATCGTTTTTCATTAAGGAGAAAGAATAATATGACTATAGTATCTATTTTAGCGGTATTATCGTTCAGTACGGTATTGTGTATTATAGAAATACCAAAAATGCTAAATGGCAGACTTTTTAAAGAACTATGGGCGTTTTTAATTCTGCTTGGGTCAGGCACAGTACTTGCAATACTTAAAGGTCTTAATGTAGAGATACCGAACCCTTCGGACTGGATAGCCTGGGTTTATTCTCCCTTTAGAAAAGTTATGGAGAGTTTGATAAAATGAGGTGTGGAATATGAAAAAAGCTAAAATAACAAATCATCAATTCTTTACATTAACTGCTAATGGTGCATTTGGAGGTGTAGTTATTGTGATAGCTTCTGTAGTAGTCGGCATAGCAAAACAGGATGCATGGATTTCAGCAATAATAACTCCTATATTTGGTTTGCCCATAATATGGCTCATGTGTTTTTTAGGGAGTCAATATCCTGATATGACATTTGTTGAGGTAATAATAAAAGTATTAGGGAAATGGATTGGACGGATCATTGCCGCTGGTTTCATTTTCTTATGCCTACTCGTATCTTCACATATGCCTTGGTATATGAGTACTTTTATAACAACTCAGGCTATGCCCAAAACTCCTGCATATATAATTCAAATGGTATTTGTAGCAACTGTTGCTATAGCAGTACTATATGGAATTGAAGCTATTGCACGTGCTTCAGAGTTTCTTTTATATTTTGCTTCGTTTTTGTTTATTTTAGTAATGGTTTTGAGCTTGCCAAATGTTAAAATAGAGAATTTACTTCCAATATTTGAAAAAGGTATTGCAGGAAGTTTAAAAGGCTCATTTATTTTGACAAATTATTTAACGCTTCCACTTATTCCACTAATGATGATTTATCCGTCTAATGCAAGTAACTTGGTGTCAGCAAAGAAATCAATTTTTGCCGGTTATTTATGGGCAGGTTTCTTGGTTTTCATTAATATCTTAATGAGTATTTTGGTACTTGGTGTCGCAATAACCGCAAAAACACAGTATCCAATATATTTGCTTCCTAAGGAAATAAATATCGGAATTGTTTTTTCAAGATTTGAATTTGTAGTTGCTATTTCGTGGTTTTCTACTTTTTTCTTCATCTGCATACTATTCTTTTATGCATCAGTAATAGGATTCTCACAGCTGTTTGGACTAAAAAACTATAGAAAAATTGTTTTACCATTTGGGCTTATTGTATTTGTATTATCTCAGGTTGTTTATCCGAATATTTTATATGAAGTAAACTGGCTTAACCTTGTTTGGCCACCCTATATTATCACCTATGCATTTGTATTACCGATTTTTTTACTCCTAATATCTTCAATAAAGAAACGCTGGTTTAAATCCAAGAATTAAGACCAGGAACAAGTCAATAACCGCCCATGCCTGACTTACAGGCTGCTGCCAGACTATTTGCAGCCTCCATACCGGTTTTCAGAGCTCCCTGCATCCAACGGTGTGTAGGTGATATATGTTCTCCTGCAAAAAATATGTGTCCATTATACTCAGGCAGGGTCATAGGATAAGAGAAAATCCTTTTTTGTTCAGGTGTAAAAAAGCAGAAAGCGCCCCTAAAAGAGGGATCTGTATTCCACTGCTGCGTTTTATGAGCAGCTACAATTGCATCAAGAGAAGCTTTTGAGAGTCCGTGTACTTCTTCAACTTCCCGCTTTGTTTCTTCAAAACAAATTTCTTCAGGCATATTTCCAAGTCTTATTGCATTCTGATTCAAATTATATGATGCAAGCAGTACGCCGGGTTTTTTTGCATATGAACTGTTATTTTCCTTCATCTCTTTTGCGGGCATTGGAGTATAGTAATCAGTTTTTCTACTGTATTTTGCATGGTCTGACGGATACCATATAGTATTTATAGGCAGGTCTGTATATGTGCCTCCCCCCAGTATTTCTTTGCTTGTACCTCCATCCTCCCAAAAACGCCTGTCACAAAGAAATATGGTTTTTTGTGCAGGTACGTAGGTTACTTCCTGTATTGCCTGCATTTTTATATTGCTGAAAAGAGGGTCGATTTTTACAGTTCTCAATGTTGAGAATGGTATGGCACATATTACATAGTCAAAAGACTCCTGTATTTCCTCTGGGAAAGCTTTGTTTTTGTATGTCAGAATTATTTTGTTATTATATTTATTTATACATGTTACCCTGCTTCCGCCTTTCCAGGTAACTTTACCAAGCAGATGATAAGGAATGCCTGGGTAAAATTCAGGCGTTTTATTGGTAATAGAATTATAAAGTGCAAGAGGGAGATTTGCCAATCCTCCAATTATTTCATACAGATAAGAAAAATCAACGGGATAGTTTTCCTGTATAAAGTCTATGTAACTATTATAAAGAAATTGACCTGCAAGAGGTACAAGACTGGTAATTAGATTGATAGCAGCATTACTTACCTTACATTCTTCAAGAGTCTGACGTATATTGGTTTCATCCCAACATAAAATTTTATTTGAATAAATTGGAAGTATTTTTAGTATTTCACTTCGTACAGATGCAGCAGATCTTAGCATATGACTGTTTAAACCGTAATATGCTAGTTTATGCCAGGGAATAGTTCTTTCCCATGGATACAGGCTATAATAAGGGTATATGTACTTCATAACATTTAATCCCAGAGGGTCATTCTTTACCCGAATATTATGAAGATAAATCAGTGCATTGTTATTTACCTGAATAAAGGGGCGGGTATTTAATTTAAAAAGGTTTATGTAATGCCATACAGTTTCATGTGTTACCGGAATTCTCATAGGTCCCAGCTCACCGTAAAGTGTTTTTTCGCCATTGAAATAATATGTGTATACTCTTCCCCCAATTCGTTCCTCATGCGCTTCAAAAACTGTTATATCAAAACCCAGCTTTCTTAGTTCATAGGCAGAAGCCAACCCTGCTAATCCTCCGCCAATTATACCTACTTTAATATTCTTGAATTCACCGGGTCTTCCTATTGTAGTGATATCTTTGGCTGGTGAAAGTAAATTTACTATATTTCCGAAGTCTTCTGGACGACCTTCGAGGGCTAGAGCATAACGTATTAAGGCATATCTTTCAACGTTTGAAGGATTATCCGGCTGAGAAGGAACTGTCATTGACATATTATATGTATTCATAATCTGACCTGCTTTCATAAACTTATTTACCAATTTGCAGCCAAAGATAACGCAGTAGTGGTCAGTTAAGTATATTGTTCATGGTTTGCAGACCACAAATAGATGAAGTGGATTTGTAACGCTTTTAAAAACCATAAATTTGATGCGCTGCAAACCTCTAGAATCATCCCCTGCATTGCTTAAAACCTCAATAAATTATATGAAAAAATGTGGAAAAGTGTGAATAGAAAAACTTTATTTGGATTTATCACGCTGTTTATTTAATGCATTTTTAGTTCTTATGTCCTTTTGTTTGCTAAAATAGTACTTTTCAGCAATATATGCCATTAGTGAACATGTAATAATAATGAATATTCCAATAGACAGAGAAATTAAATTGTTATATTTTCCCGTTTCCATATATTGCTCTTCCTTTTTTTAATTTGAATAGTTTTTTTAGCTTCAATGAAATATTATTTCTATAATCTTAAATTCTATTCTTAATATTTATAAATTTGAAACAACTGATGTATAAAATAACTACTTATACACAAACTAAAATAAAATATTATCATTTTTAGGAGGTAATTTAAATTGGGAAAAGCAACATATTTTTATATGCCAAATGTTTGTTTAATGGGTGTAGGATGTCTTAGTAATTTGGGAAAAGAATTGATATCAAGAGGATATAAAAAAGCATTGATTGTCACTGATAAAAATTTGGTAAGGGTAGGTCATGTGGGAAAAGTTGAAGAGATATTAAAGGAAAACAATATTGAGTATACCATATTTGATGGAGTGGAACAGCCAAATCCGAATGTTACATTTGTAGAAAATGGTTTAAAATATCTTAAAGAGAAAAACGGTATGCTAAAGAAGAACTATGATTTTCTTATATCAATAGGTGGAGGCACCAATTGCGATACAGCAACTTCTATAGCTGCAATTGCTACTAACGGAGGATCAGTTGTAGATTATGAAGGCTTGAACAAGTATTCCAAACCAATGCTGCCTGTGGTTGCAGTTAATACCACTGCCGGATCCGGTGCTCATGTTACCATGCTTGATGTTATAACAGATGATACGCGAAAAACGAAGATGTCTATTGTTGATCCGAAGATCATGCCTACAATATCAATTAATGACCCTTTGCTTCATCTTACTGCACCTAAAGAGACAACAATAGCATCCGGAATAGATGTATTGTGTCATGCGGTGGAAGCTTATGTGGCAACTAATGCCTTTCCTTTTAGTGACGCATTAGCACTACAGGCAATGAAACTGTTTATAAATAACATAAGAAAGGTTGTTGCTAACGGAAATGATTTAGACGCCAGAGATGGTATGGCATATGCTGCTGCAATGGCATCTGCGGCTTTTAATAATGCAGGATTGGGATATCTTCATGCCATAATTCATCAAATCGGCGGATATTCTTATAGGCTGCACGGTTTAGTCTGTGGGGCATTTCTTCCTTATGTTCTTGAGTTTAACGCGCCGGCAGTACCGGTACAAAGGTTTATTGATATGGCCAATGCCCTTGAAATAGAAGATATATCACGCACAAATGTAGTGGATAAAGTCATCGACACCATGAAAGAATTAAATGCCGACTTAGGTATTCCTGCTGATTTGACCGAATTGTTAGAGATGGATGCAAGTGATAGAAATATTAAAGCTATAGCTGAAATGGCTTTAAAAGACTTATCCTGTTTAACAAATCCAAGGCAGGGTACAATTGATGACGTTATGGCATTAATCAAAAAATTTGTAAAAGCACAATCAGGTCAAAAAGAAAAGGAACGAGAATTAGTAGGTGTATAAAATAGGCAGAAAATCAAGGAAACGGTTCTTATGATTTTTTTAAAATCACAAGAACCGGTCTCCTTGATTTCTTTCCTCTTAAGCTACCTCAATACAAATTCCTCTATCACATGGGCCACTCCATCTTCATCATTTGAAAGAGTTACATAATCAGCCATGGCTTTTATTTCATCTCTGGCATTTGCCATTGCGACTCCAAGTCCTGCATATTCGATCATAGATAGGTCATTAAATCCATCGCCCACAGCTATCATTTCACTTCTATCTATATTAAAATGTTCTCCAAGCTTCTCCATAGCAATTGCTTTAGAAGCGTTTTTATCTACAAATTCAAGAAAAATAGGTTTTGAGGTGTGATAATTTATATTTGCACTTAAAATCTTTCTAATTTCATTTTCATACTTATCTATATTCTCAACTTCGTCATACCATAGTATTTTCGTAGCTCCATTTGCAATCACATGGTCTGGATTCTCAATTAAAATAGGCTGAGTTCTCGCCAATTCACCATATTTAACTGCTTGTTCATTCATTTTATTTACATATAGTTTGTTATTGGTCCAAATAATTATTGTGGTATTATAGTTTTCACCTAATTGGATTATATCTCTGGCATCCTTTAGGCTTAGCTTCTGTTCATATAAAATTTCCTTCGACTTTCCCATTACAACCATGGCACCATTATATGTAATAAAAGGTAAATCCAATTCAAGTTCATTTATTAGTTCTTCCACTCCCTGAATAGGTCTTCCAGAACAAATAGTAAATAATAATCCTTTTTCAACAGCTAATTTAATTGCATTCTTAGTTTCTTTTGTTAGTTTATTTTCGCTATTTAGTAATGTTCCGTCTATATCTACTGCCATTAATTTATACTTCATTCAACGTCCTCCTGATTATTATATTTACTATTGTATTATAATAATCTAAAACTGTAAATTGCTAAGACATCCTTATTATGATACTAAATTACAATGGCAAAAAGCTAAAAACTATCACTCCTGCTATGCCGGAAGAAAGAATAGCAAGAAATGGGTGTATTTTAAATTTGATGAGTAGCACTAACGATAGTGCAAAAATAATACATCCTCCAAAATTAAACAATTCTTGAACATTTCCTGCACATGAAGCAAAACTTTTAATAGAAATATCCTCTTTGAATAATGCAGTTTTCGATACAAATATCCCAGCTGTAAAAATCAAACCTACTATAACTGGCCTAATTCCATAAAATATCGTAATATTTAATGTATGTTTGTTGTATTTAAAGAAAAACTGCGATACTATAAGGATAATTACAAGAGAGGGAGCAACTACACCTGCCGTTGCAGCTGCCCCTCCAAATATACCAGCTATTTTATATCCTACAAATGTAGCTGAATTAACAGCAATTGGGCCTGGTGTCATTTGCGAAATTGCAATTATATCAATAAATTCTGATGAACTCAACCATCCGTGCATTTCAATCTCTCTTTGAATTAATGGAATCATTGCATATCCACCGCCGAAACTAAATAATCCGATTTTTACAAAGGATAGAAATAGCTTAATGTATATCATTATCTTCACTCTCTTTCTCTTCTATAATCATTGATACTCTATTTGGAAAAAATTTATAAATAACTAAACCTATGGCGGCACCTAAAATTATTAAATATATGGCATTCAATTTTATTGTAATCATGAGAATAATGGTAGCTGCAGCAATTATTCCAGACAGTTTGTCTTTTACAATTGTTTTACCCATTTTTACAGCAGCCATTATTATTAATGCCACAACTGCAGCACGGATACCTAAAAATGCCTTCTGTACAATAGAGTTGTTCTGAAGTCTTGAAAAGAACACTGCTATTATTGTAATAATTATAAATGAAGGAATTACAACTCCTAAAGTAGCTACAATAGCACCAATTCTGCCTCCAATTTTGTATCCTATAAATGTTGACGAGTTGATAGCTATTGCACCTGGTATAGATTGAGACGCAGCAAAAATATTTATTACTTCTTTCTCCTCAACCCATTTCTTCTCTATAACAACTTCTTTTTCTATCAAGGGTATCATGGCAAATCCACCACCAAATGTAAAACACCCTATTTTAAAAAAAGTTATAAATAGATCAATAAACAATTTAAGTTTACCTTTCTCATTCAAAAGGCACTCCCCCTTAAAAATATTAATATCTCAAACTTATTATACATACTTTTTTTTATTTTAGAAAGAAGAGCGTATAATCTAGCTAAAGTTATTATTTTATCTATAATGTATAATCTTATAGATTTCGCGTAAATGAGAAAGACTATACTTAATTATTCATTGAAAATAAAAATTGAAAAACAAAAAAGACTATCTCGATAGTTACTATATTAATGCCTCAAATAATCTAACATTTACTCTATTTTATGTAGATAATTCAGAGGGAAACATATGGAATCAGCAATTACGAAAATAGTCTTTATATAAAATTATAAACTAAATATCATTAGTCAATTTTAACTTTTCCAAAATATAAAATACTAAGCTAACACAAATTCCAACTACAGTTGCCAGAGCCATACCTGTTAATCCGATATCTCCAATTTTAATAGAAACTCCACTTACACCTGCAATAAAAACAATAGCTGTTAATATCAGATTTTTTGATTTACTATAGTCAATCTTAGCTTCAACTATCATTCTTATACCCGATGCAGCAATAACTCCGAATAACAGGATACTTACTCCACCCATTACCGGTGTAGGAATACTTGAAATAGCACCCGAAAGGTTACCAAAGAACGCAAAAACTATAGAAATAACAGCAGCACCACCAATTACCCAAACGCTATATACTTTAGTAATAGCCATAACTCCCATATTTTCGCCATATGTGGTAGTTGGCACAGAAC